>NZ_JARJFB010000044.1:0-11688 GCF_034554655.1 Candidatus Megaera venefica | reverse complement strand
AAAAACAAAAATGGAGAAATAAAATGCCTTTAACACTAGGAAATGACCTAACAGGTTTAGTATCAAGAGAAGTAGATGCAGCTGGAAGCAAAGCAAGTGGCCTTGGTGCAAGCTTGACAACTGGTAACGATGTGTTCGTAGAAGTTGTTGATGCATTCCTTGGAAACTCACTAAGAGACGGCGAAGTCGTTCTTGGTGCAGTAGCTAAGAATACTGCATACAGTATCAACCTATTAACAATTACAGATGAATATTTAAAAACAATCGCTTCATCATTGCAAGATGGTTTAAAAACTATCGGTAGTGCTGGCCCATTATCTGCGGATAAACTTGCTGTGCTTCAGAAAAACTTAGGCGATAAAAGAGCTCAGGTAGCACTTTTGATCAACACTGCTGACTTTGATGGTAAAGGCTTGCTTAAAGGTGATGCTAAAGACATCCAAGTTCAGGTTGGTTTGAATGTAACTGATAAACTAGGAATCAAAGTTAATGACCTTAGTGGTGGTGCTTTGTTCAGGTCTTCTATTACAACAGCATTGAATAATGCAGTTAAAGCTAATATTGGTACTGCTAATGCTGCTGGCCTTGGAACAACATATTATGTTACTGCTAATGCAGCCACAGAAATGCAAGTAGATATTGATAACAATGTGAATCTATTCCATGCAGCTCTAACTGCTGCTGGTGGTAGTGGTTCTGGTGTTGCTATGACTGCTGCACAGTTCGGCAACTATATTCTAGCTTTATCTGATTCACAAAAAGCATTGCTAGATCAAATGGCTCCAGTTGGAAAGGCTTTTATTAATGCTAATGGTGGTGTAAACGTTCGTGGTTTTGCTGCTGGTGTTGCTGGAGATTTTGTAGCTCTGCATGGTGATGCTAACTCTTTGGCAGAAATAACAGCTATTTTAGCCGACGACGCTGCAACTAACATTTCTGTTGTAGGAAACGTTGCTAATCGTGTGCTTGCACAAGATGTATTCCAAAACGCTTTGAACTCAGTGCGTGCTGAACAAGCAGCTGTTTCAAATCAAAAAAGTAACGTTGTTGAAGCAGCTGACGCGCTCAGAGCAACAACAAATGTGACTCAGAAAGCAGCAGATTCATACCTAAAAACAGATTATGTATTAACTGCTCAGCAATATTCTGAAACTATTAGAACTATGGTTGCATCGATCACTTCGCTGCAAGCTGCTAATAAGATTCCAGAAGCTGCTCAAAGACTAATTGATGCTTTGGCTAGATAAGTTTTAGGCAATTTATTGGTTGTAATTAAAAAGGTCGGGACTTTTGTCTCGGCCTTTTTCTATGGATTACTTAGTAGTATCCCATACTTGATCCGGCAGCTCAGGCAACGGCATACGTCATACCGGACTTGATCCGGTATCTTAGGCAATAGAAGAAGATGCTGAATCAAGTTCAGCATGACGGTGAGGATATTAATCATCCCGGACTTGACCCGGTATCTTAGAGACAGCAGCGTACGTCATACCGGACTTGATCCGGTATCTCAGACAGCGGCATACGTCATACCAGACTTATTCGGTATCTCAAACAATGAAAGAAGATCCTGAAACAAGTTCAGGATGACGGTGAAGATATTAATCATCCCGGGCTTGACCCGGTATCTTAGACAGCAGCGTACGTCATACCGGACTTGATCCGGTATCTCAGACAATGGAAAAGAGATCCTGAAACAAGTTCAGGATGACGGTGAAGGTATTTCATCCCGGGCTTAACGCGGTATCTCAGACAATAGAGAAGATGCTGAAACAAGTTCAGGATGATAGAATACTACAGGGTCATACCGGACTTGCTCCGGTACTCGGGCAATGGAAAAGAGATCCTGAAACAAGTTCAGGATGATAGAATACTACAGGGTCATACCGGACTTCATCCGGTATGACTTTTATCTAGATTTGGAAATTGACGCTTCAGTTTTCTCAGCGACTCTATCAGTATGAGTTTTCTCTTTCGGCTCAGCCTTTTTCCCACCCACTTTGTCAACAAAGGATTTTTTAGCTTCATTGAAAGACTTTGATACCACTTGACCAGCCTCTTTCCAAGCGCCCTTTATTCCTGTCACCGCTTGCGCCGTTGTCTTTTCTCCTTTAAGCCAAGCCCCTATAATTTCAAACGTGCTTTTAAGGGCTTTTAGACCTTGGTCAAGAATAGCACCAGACACCTCTTTAGATGATTTACTAGCTTGGCCTATTGCATCACTTACTAATTTATCCAATTTATCAACTGAACTTTTACACACATTGCCAATTTGTTTTCTTAATTCTTTTGGAATAATACCGATTTCATCAAGGTTCTTATCAATCTTATCTTTAATTAATCCAAACGCTTGCTTTGCTTTACTACCCACAAGTAGCTCAACCCCATCAACCGCTTCCCCAATTTGGACTGCTACGGCTTTTTGTTGAGCTTGATTCAAGCCCAATCCTTCCAGACCATCAATCAGATTTTGTCCCATCTTTGCCATTTCTTTTGAGGCCGTATCCATTATAGATACTTGAATAGCATCAAATTGTTTCTTCATAACTTATCTCCTTAATTCAAGTTGAAATAGTATAAATTTAAAGTATCACTGGTGATGCTAGCATACCTAAGAAAGAACTAAAAAGAAAACTCATGAAAAAACCCAATGTTAGAAAAATCTGTGTGTTCTAAAATTTTCAACTATATTAAATCCCACTGGTATTATAGGGAGAATCATACTGGACTTGACGTGGTATCTCAGACATTGGAGAGTAGATCCTGAAACAAGTTCAGGATGACTACATTTATTGCTTATATACTATCATACCAGCCTCGATTCGATATCTCAGACAATGAAAGAAGATCCTGAAACAAGTTCAGGATGAAAGAATACTACATGGTCATACCGGGCTTGTTCCGGTATCTTAGGCAATGAAAAAGAGATCCTGAAACAAGTTCAGGATGACTGTGAGGGATGTCATACCGGGCTTAACCCGGGTTATCTCAGGCAATAAAAGGAGGTCGAGTCCAGGGTAACTTTACCACGTAGCATTAAGCCCCTAGGCGAAAAGCATACGAAGCCCAACAGGTTCAGGATGACATGTATGGATATTAATAAGGGGGTAAAATACTAATTAGTTCTGGTGTTGAAGCTTATTTTGTTTTACTTAGAAGCTGCTGCGCTTTCTAATTTTGCTTTTTCAACAACTCTATCAAGGTCAATTTGACTACAAATCCCAAGCAATACCGGGTCACGTTGACGAATATTTGTCATGTTCCAATGAGTGCGATCACGGAGAGCTGCAACAGTAGATTTGGTGGTGCCTATCAATTTTATTATATCAGAGTCTTTCACCTCTGGATAATTTTTCAATAACCAATAGATTGCATCCGGTTTATCCTGACGTCTTGCTATTGGAGTATATTTAGCTGTCTTTTTGGAACTCTTAGCGGAATCATAAGCAGAGCTAGTTTTGAGCTTAAGTATAGCTTTTGCGTCCTGCGCACAACGCTCAAGCTCATGTTTATCTAGCTGCCCCGTTGTTACTGGATCAATACCCATAACTCCGACAGCAACCTCACCATCAGCAATTCCTTTTACTTCAAGCTCGTGAACACCACAAAAATCTGCAATCTGTTTAAAAGTTAGCGCGGTATTTTCCACTAACCAAACTGCAGTTGCTTTAGGCATTAAAGGGTATTGTTGCTTCTTACTCATGCTCAAATTTATCCTTATATTTAAGAAATCCAGTTACCACGAAAAATACCCTCTTTATATATCAAAGTCAAACATTCTTATATCAAATTCCATTTTAATAATACCCTTTCCCAGTTTAAATCAGACTAATGAATTTTAGAGCGAGCTTGCACCGCGTATGCTTATACGAGAACACAAGCAAAACTCACGAAATTCGTTTGGATCATTTTACTGGGAAATGTTATGATACTCAGCAATTACAGGAGCGTGATCTGATGGTTTATCTTTTGTTCTGGTGTGGTAATCGATCTTACAGTCAACTAAATGAGCAACTGCATTACTAGTGGAAATTATGGAATCAATACGCATCCCCATGTTTTGTTCCAATGCACCGGCGCGATAATCCCACCAGGAAAACTCGTTTTTAGTTGGGTGCAATATCCGAAAGTTATCAACAAATCCTGAGTTTAATATTGTTCTTAGTTTTTTTTGCTCCTCATAAGTAAAGCAAGTTGTATCTTGGAGTTTAGCAGGATTGTAAACATCTATATCATAAGGAGCAATATTAAAATCAGAGCCGATGAATAACTGTTCCTCAAAGGATTTAGCTGACTGAATATAGTCCGTAAAGGCATCATAAAACTTTAGCTTATTAATAAATTTATCGCTCCCAACCTCTCCTCCATTTGGTGCGTATAAGGATATCACTCTAATGTACCCAATAGACGTTAAAAATGAGCACTCAATAAACCTTGCTTGGTCAGGAATTGGATTTTTATCAAAATTGTTTTTAATCTCATCTGCTGGAATTTTAGACAAGATAGCTACACCATTATAGGTTTTTTGTCCGTGTATGTAGAGATTATAGGGAAGATGGCTCAACTCATCAGACGGAAATTTATCTGTTTCACATTTAAGCTCTTGCAGACAAATAATGTCTGGGTCATTTGATTCAATAAATTCAAGCAAATGTTGTAACCTCATTTTAATTGAATTAACGTTCCAAGTAACAATTTTCAAGCTCATAATAAATCTTTTTGGCTACCATTTTGACAATCCGGGCAGAAGAAGGTTGATCTTCCTGACTGCTTTATTTTTTCTATCTTATGGCCACAAATATAACATGGCAAGCCTATTCTGCCATAAACATTTAGCTCTTGTTTGAAATATCCTGGCTTGCCGTCCACACCAACAAAGTCTCTTAATGTTGTTCCACCTGCTTTTATAGCTTTCTCCAGAACCTGTTTTATAGAACTAACTAGAGTATAGACTTCTTCTCTTGTTAGAGTGTTTGAAGGCCTTAGAGGATTAATTTTAGCCATAAATAGGCTTTCTGCAGCGTATATATTACCTACTCCAACAACAATCTTGTTATCCATAAGAGCTAGTTTTATTGCTATTTTTTTACTCAATAGTTTTTTAAGAAGATATTCTGTATCAAATTCTTCTTCGAGTGGCTCAGCTCCCAGTGTTTTTAAATAATGTTGATCACTTACCTGGTTACTAGGACTAATGTAAACCATACCAAATCTTCTTGCATCATTAAACACCAGCTGCTTACCGCTCTGAAGCCCAATAATTATATGATCATGTTTTTGCAACTGATAATTCTCCAGTTGAATGGTAATTCTCCCACTCATTCCAAGGTGATATGTAAGCACATAATCATTATTAAGGTAAATATTCAAATACTTAGCTCTTCGAGTTATATCTATAATTGTTGCGTTTATAAGATAGCTCGCCAAATCCTTTGTTAGTTCATACCGAAGCTTGTTCCTTCTTTGAGTATAATTAGTTATTTTGTCACCTATTATGTGCTCAGCTAGGTATAGCTTTAATGTTTCTATTTCTGCTAATTCTGGCATTTGAAGCTAATTCATTGATATAATATTTTAAGGGTGTTAGTTTTGCAAAATATAGCGGTATAAAATATAGGTCAAGCTTATGGATGAGAAAGATGATAAAAATTTTGGCTTTGAGAAAGTAACATCAAACCAAAAAAGGTTTCTGGTTGATGAAGTATTTTCTGATATAGCTAATAAATATGACCTAATGAATGATCTAATGAGCTTTGGTGTACATCGTCTTTGGAAGGATGAATTCTGTAGCCTGATTCCAAATTTGGCTGGGACGATATTAGATGTAGCTGGAGGTACTGGAGATATTGCCTTCCGAATTAAGACTAACGCAAAAAAACAAAATAAAGATCCTCATATTATAGTTTGTGATATAAACCAAGAAATGCTTAAAGTGTGTAGGGACAAAGCAATAGACAAAAATATTTTAAAAAAACTTGATATAATCGTGGGTGACGCAGAAAAACTTCCTTTCCAAGATAATAGCTTTGACTATTATACAGTTGCATTTGGTATTAGAAATATGCTGTCAATCGAAAAAACTCTTAGAGAAGCTTATCGAGTCTTAAAACCTACTGGCAAGTTTCTTTGCTTAGAATTTTCCAAGGTTCAGCATGACATTATGCGCCCTTTATATGATTTATATTCCTTCAATCTGATTCCAACAATTGGAAATTTTGTTACTAAAAATCAGGGAGCTTATAAATATTTAGCAGAAAGTATTAGTTTATTTCCAGATCAGGAGGATTTTAAAACCATGATTCAAACTGCTGGTTTTTCCGATGTAAGTTATAAAAATCTAACATTTGGCGTGGCTGCGATTCATCATGGTTTTAAATCTTAATTATGATAAAATTCATAAGATATATTCCTAAGGTAATACATCTATTATATATTTTAAGTAAGTATAGGGTCTTGACTGACTCTGGTCATTTTGAACTTCCCTTCTCATTAAAAGTCTTAGGTAGATTTTTTAGTATTATTTTATACCCAATTGGCTTATTTACTAAATCTAACCTAAATTTTGGTCAGCGTTTGGCAGGATTATTCCAATCTCTTGGTCCCATATACATTAAATTTGGTCAAACTTTATCTACAAGACCAGACTTAATCGGAACAGAAGTAGCAGATAGCTTGAAGTATTTACAAGATAAACTCCCTCCATTTAGCTACAGAATCGTTAAAGCAAGGATTGAAGAAAGATTTGGTCAAAAACTCTCTGATCTATTTGATTCGTTTGATGATACTCCTGTTGCTGCTGCTTCAATTGCACAGGTACATAAAGCGAAGCTAAAATCAGGCGAAATAGTTGCCGTAAAAATCTTGAGACCTAATATTGCACAAAAGTATGAAGAGGATATTGCTTTTTTAGAATATGGTGCCGAAGTAATTACTCGCTTTCTTAAAAAAGCAAAAAGATTAAGACCCAAAGAAGTTATGTCTGTGTTTAGGCAATCAATGAATTTAGAGCTTAATCTTCGCTCTGAAGCAGCTGCAGCTTCTAGAATCCTTGACAATTTTGCCAATGATTCATCTCTACACATTCCACGAATTTACTGGAATTTAACCCACGATGATATAATAACCTTAGAATGGATTGATGGCGTTTCAATTTATGACAGAGAAGCTATTAAAAAACTAGGCTTTGATCCAAAAGATATTGCAGCTAAAATTGCTGTGATATTCTTTAATCAGGCTTATAGAGACGGTTTTTTTCATGCTGACTTGCACCCAGGAAATATTCTAGTATGTCCTAATGGGAAAGTAGCATTAGTTGATTTTGGTATTATTGGTATCCTCGCAGAAGATGATCGGCTTGCTATTGCAGAAATACTTTATGCTTTCCTAAAACGAGATTACAAATTAGTGGCAGAAGTACATCAACGAGTAGGCTATATTCCAAAAGACACTAACCTAGAATATTTCGCTCAAAGCTGCAGAGCTGTTGCTGAACCAATTATTGGCATAGCTATAAAAAATATTTCGATAGGAAATCTTCTCGCTCAATTATTCAAGGTGACAGAAGAATACGGCATGGAAACACAGCCACAATTGCTATTACTACAAAAAACAATGGTGGTCGTGGAAGGAATTGGCCAAAGCCTTGATGAGGATATCAACATGTGGCTATTGGCAGAGCCTTGGATTAAAAAATGGGCAGCAAAAAACCTCTCGCCCGAAGCTAAGTTATTGCGTATGATCAAAAAAATACTTAATAAATTGGTGTAATAGAGTTATTGTATAGTGGTTTAATTTGGATTAAGTACTAGGGCGCAAGAAGCAAAGCCTATATACAACAATAAGAGAGCTACAAACAACAACGCACATAATTTAAAGTGAATTACTATAGTAAATTAACTTGATAGTAGGGACAGTTAATTTTAGAGCGAGGCTACGCAGCCTAGATTGCTAGGTGAGCACAGCCGAGATTCGCTAAATTGGCCGTCTCTACTTCAAGTTAAGAAACTATATATGATTATTGCTACCTGGAATATTAACTCTGTTCGCCTTCGCCTTGACTTGCTACAAAAACTATTTAACGCACAAGCACCAGACATTGTTTGTTTACAAGAAACAAAAGTGCAAGATGCGCACTTCCCTATCGAAGCATTAAAAGATATGGGTTTTAACCACATAGTATATTCAGGAGAAAAATCATATAACGGCGTTGCGATATTATCGAAATATGAAATCTCCGACAGTTTCTCTCTAGAGTTTTATAATAGTGACAAAAGACATATTTGTGCAAAAATTCATGACTTTGAATTACATAACTTCTATGTTCCAGCCGGAGGTGATGAACCAGATACTCTGATCAACCCTAAATATAAACATAAGCTAGCATATGTAGAAGCAATGGAGCAATGGTTTGCTTCTAACCGCCTTAAGAGTGACAACCTAATTTTAGTGGGAGACCTAAATATCGCTCCTCTTGAACATGACGTTTGGTCATCAAAACAACTATCAAATGTCGTAAGTCATACGCCATTTGAGAGAACCGCTTTAATTAAATTACAAAATTCGTTTGATTTTGTTGATACGGCTAGAAAATTTGTTGACCCAAGTCAAAAATTTTACAGCTGGTGGAGTTATAGAAACCGTGATTGGAAAAAATCAAATCGCGGAAGAAAATTAGATCATATTTGGGTGTCAAAACCACTTGAATCTAGATTACAGAACATTGTCTTATATAAAGAAGCAAGAGATTGGGATAGACCTTCAGATCACGTACCTTATATAGCCAATATAGCATAAATTATGAAACCAAACACTGAGATCCTGAATTTATTTTTCAGGATCTCAGCCAACGAAAGAAGATACTTACGTCAAGACAGGCATGACGGATATACTTCTAACAAACAAGGTTGCTCTATGATACCAAAACCAGTCTCGATATATATTCATTGGCCATTTTGCTTATCATTGTGCCCATACTGCGATTTTAACTCTCATGTATCAGATTCCATAAATCATAATACTTGGTTAGAAGCCTATAAAAAAGAGCTGTCTTATTTTGCAGATAGAATTGCCACACGGCCAGTAAAATCAATTTTCTTTGGTGGGGGCACTCCTTCTCTTATGGAACCAAAAACAGTTCTGGGAATAATTTCTGCGATTTCAGATATCGCTTTAGTTGATAAACACACTGAAATTACACTTGAGGCAAATCCAACTTCATATGAGTTAGAAAAGTTCAAAGAATTTAAAGCAGCTGGGATAAACCGAGTCTCAATTGGCGTTCAGTCTCTAAGAAATCAAAGACTTGAATCTCTTGGCAGAAAACACTCAGCACAGAATGCGTTAGATGCAATTAAATCTGCAGCAAATTTATTTGACAAATATTCGTTTGACTTAATATATGCTACTGAAAATCAGAGTTTAAAGACCTGGCAAGAAGAGCTAAAAGAGGCTCTAAAATTCGCCGGAGGGCATATTTCTTTATATCAATTAACCATAGAAAAAGGCACACCCTTTTTTAAGCTTTATAAAGACAAGAAACTGACCCTACCCTCAAATGATGAGGCTGCCGATATGTATGAATGGACAAATGAATATTTGCAGAAAAATCAATATAAACGCTACGAAATTTCAAACTACGCAATAAGTGGGCACGAGTGCTTACATAATTTATGCTACTGGAATTATGATGAATATATAGGTATTGGCCCAGGTGCCCACAGCAGGTTACATGATAAAGATAATATAATAGCATTAATGACGGCTCACAAACCGCAAACTTGGCTTGATAAAGTCAAAGAATTTGGCCACGGTATCCAAACACACAATCTTCTTTCAAAAACAGAAATTATAGAAGAAATTATGATGATGGGTACCCGTTTAGAAGAAGGGGTAAGTGAAAAAAAGTTTCAAGGAATTACCAAAGTGGGCTTTTCACAGGTCTTGAACCTTGAAGTTGTAGAACAATTAAAGCAGCAGAATTTTGTAACCATAGGGCATGGCCGGCTAAACTTAACTCCAAAAGGATTATTGTTACACAGTTATATTGTTCCCAGAATGCTTACGTAATCTATTAATGCCATTTTTGGAAACAAAACACGTGCCATTTTGACTCTGTTCTGAAAAGTATAAAAGATTTACAATCTACTTGACAATAATATTAATATACATTAAGCTGATAACTAATTCTTATTAAATTTTAACAACAAAACTAAGAAAAAATTATGGCTAAAGCACAAGGTCCACAAAAGCTAGGGTATTTAGAAAAGCTAGAATACGGTATAAATTTTTTTACAACTGCAACTAAGCATTTAAGTAATATAGCACTACCATTGCAAGATGGTTTAAAGACTATCGGTAGTGCTGGCCCGTTGTCTATAGATAGGCTAGCAGTACTGCAGAAAGACTTAAATAATGCAAAAGATGAAGCTAGTTTATTAATAACTACAGCAGATTTTGATGGTCAGTACATATTTGCCGATTGGTTAAGTAATGGTAAATTATTTAGATCTTCTGTTACTACTGCTCTTAATAAATGGATTAAGTCGCAAGAAGATCCAATTAGTGTAACTACATATTATCATCAAGCGAAATCCTATAAAACTGACGTTTTAAAGAACGCAAATTTATTTTTCAAAGCTGTTACTGATGATGGTGGTAGTGGTAATATTATGACATCTGTTCAATTTGGAAATGCAATATTTGCCTTAAGCCCTACATTAAAAAATTTGTTGGCTAGTGTAGCACCTTTTGCAAACGCCGCTTTAGCAGCTAGTGGCGGCTTTGAAGGTTCAACTGCTGTTCAAATAGCTGCAATAGTAAATAATGGTGGTAAGGTAGATATAGTTGGTAATGGCAACAATAATGTTGATGAATTAGCTTCTTTATTTTCTGACAACGCAGCAACACTTATTTCTACACATGCAATGCCACAAAGATTATTAGCTCAGGATGTAATGCAGAATGCACTGGTTCAGACAAGAATTATATCAAAATGTTATCTTGAGCACAGAGAGAATTCTCATATAAAACATGAAGTATATGAGAATACACCATTACCTGAAGGTATAGTTGAGTTGGTTGGAGAATATACATATACTGAATATTAATCTACAAAGCTATAATCTAAAAATTAGAATTATTCGTTTTTAATCATAAATGTGAAATAATCTTTTAATTGGATTGTACTGGCCTCTAAAACAGAAGTCTTAAGTAATGAGTCTGCGCCATCTAAGCGCACTAAAAAGTCCCTCCGTCAAAACTCTCCCCGCCTGAATTAACAAGGGGTTTCATGTCATAAACAGCTTACAAAATCCATAAGAAAATGGTATAATTACCGCATAAAGCTTACGGATTTTAAAATTATGCCTATAGAAAATATTACTTTTCTCCAAAAACAAGAAAGGTTATTTGAAGAGAAATTATCTACAAAACTAAATCCTAAAAACAAGTTATATAAACTAAGGGATTTAGTAAATTGGTCTGAACTTGAAGCCAGAGCATTGCCTAACATTGAAATCAAGCAATTTGGTAGAAATAAGAAAGATCATAGAGTAATGCTAGCACTATCAATGCTTCAAGCTATGTACAACGGTTCTGATTCGTTTACGGAGGAAGAGCTAAAGGAAAATATTTATTGGCAATATTTTTGTGGTTATGAATATTTGCAGCAAGATCTTGATGTGTCTGAAG
>NZ_JARJFB010000043.1:0-11873 GCF_034554655.1 Candidatus Megaera venefica | reverse complement strand
CTTCAGACACATCAAGATCTTGCTGCAAATATTCATAACCACAAAAATATTGCCAATAAATATTTTCCTTTAGCTCTTCCTCCGTAAACGAATCAGAACCGTTGTACATAGCTTGAAGCATTGATAGTGCTAGCATTACTCTATGATCTTTCTTATTTCTACCAAATTGCTTGATTTCAATGTTAGGCAATGCTCTGGCTTCAAGTTCAGACCAATTTACTAAATCCCTTAGTTTATATAACTTGTTTTTAGGATTTAGTTTTGTAGATAATTTCTCTTCAAATAACCTTTCTTGTTTTTGGAGAAAAGTAATATTTTCTATAGGCATAATTTTAAAATCCGTAAGCTTTATGCGGTAATTATACCATTTTCTTATGGATTTTGTAAGCTGTTTATGACATGAAACCCCTTGTTAATTCAGGCGGGGAGAGTTTTGACGGAGGGACTAAATAACCTGAATATAGCAAAACCAATCTAGACCGCAGTAGAAACAAAAACTCCTACAACCTCAAGATGTGAGCTCCAAAAAAACTGATCTACTGGAGTAACTTCAAGCAGTTTATATCCTCCATTTTCTAAAATACTTGCATCACGAGCAAAGCTCTCTGGATTACACGAAACATAGATCACCCTTTCACACTTACTACGAGCCAATGTCTTGACCTGTTCTAAAGCTCCTGCTCTTGGTGGGTTAATAACAGCAAAACGATACGGCCTTAACTCGTCCTTACTTAAAGGATTAGTAAATAAATCACGTTCATACAGCATTATCGCTCCTTCTGCCGCCTTTCCAAGGGCCTCAAGCGAGGTTGCATCAGATTCAAAACCATCTACTCTAAAACGCTTACTAAGTGGTAGGGCAAAAGTGCCTCGGCCGCAGAACAAGTCAACTAAAGCGCCTTTTTCTTGAGGTAAATATTGTTCCACTAAATCTGCTAGTATTTGATCTGACGAGAAACTTGCTTGCATGAAGCCCTTAGCATCAGTAGTAACTTTTTTATCTCCTAATAAAATATATGGTTTTTCACTTTCAAACAA
This sequence comes from Candidatus Megaera venefica, assembly GCF_034554655.1. Taxonomy (NCBI): domain Bacteria; kingdom Pseudomonadati; phylum Pseudomonadota; class Alphaproteobacteria; order Rickettsiales; family Rickettsiaceae; genus Candidatus Megaera; species Candidatus Megaera venefica. The sequence goes on along the minus strand of NZ_JARJFB010000043.1, from coordinate 10,835 downwards.
AACTCTAGGCTTTTTAGATGAACGGAATTGCAATCTAATAATCCCAGTTTTTTTTGCAAAATCTACCAACTCTTGCTCCTGCTCTGGTATAATATCGATAAGATTATGTAGCTCAAGGAGCATATCAATACCATTACTTGCATGCATTAGAAAGATTTCAGCTTTTTGTCTATGTTCCAAAATATTCATAAGAACTTCTTTGAGTGGTATAAGTATAGCAGACAGCGGGCTCATCATGGCTGGGCAGCTATCTATATCAATGATCTGATGGGAATGGAACCGATAAAATCCAAGGAAGAGTTGCTCATTTTTTTTAAGAGCCTGCAGATTGATACGGCGACGGGTTCCTTTAGGAATAGTAACTATAGGATTGATTATAGTCTCAGGCGGCAACACCTGTTTTACAAGGCTAAGCTTGAAATTATCGTAAGTTTTCAGGTCCATATGCTGGAGCATACAACCACCACACCGCCCAAAATATTTACATTCTGGCGTAATTCTATGGCTCGATAGTTTTTCAATATTTTTGAGCAAACAATTAGATTGCCGACGATATTCATGTCTCTCAAAAGTGATAACTTCATCTGGGAGAACATATGGTACTTCTACTAATCCCTGAGGACTCTTACCGCAACCAAGCCCTTGGTTATTTATAAATTCGATAAGGCACGAGCCTTCTTCTATTATAGCCATTGGTTTCTCATATAAGTTATAAGGATAAGCAAGTTTTAAAGGGAAGAAAATATTTCTAGAGCTCTTTTCCTGGAAAAACTTAAATCAACTATAGGCTCTGGATAATTGATTCCTAACTGAATTCCAGCATCAATCAACGTTTTTTTTGGAGCTTCCCAAGGATTAAATAAATATTTATCTGGTAATGATTTTAATTCTGGTACATATTTCCTAGTATATTCCCCCGTAGCATCAAATTTTTCTCCTTGAGTTACGGGATTAAAAATCCGAAAATAAGGTGCAGCATCTGCTCCACATCCAGCAACCCATTGCCAACTACAACTGTTACTGGCTAAATCTGCATCAAATAAGCAATTCCAAAACCATCTTTCCCCATAATTCCAGTGGATTAGTAAGTTTTTTACTAAAAATGAACCAACAATCATTCTCACTCTATTATGCATATAACCTGTTTGCCAAAGTTCACGCATCCCGGCATCAACAATAGGAATACCCGTTATACCTTTTTGCCAACAACCAAGTAACTTTTTATTATCTCTCCAAGGAAATTGATTAAATTTAATATTTAAATTATTTACTGGTATCTCGGGAAAATGATAAAGCAGGTAATATGAAAATTCACGCCAAGCTATTTCACTAACAAAACATTCTAGGTTTTCTTCTATATTTAGAGATTGAATGTAATAGCAAATTTGTCTTGGAGAAATTTCACCAAAATGCAAGTGCGGTGAAAGACGAGAAGTATTTTCCTTAGACGGAAAATTTCTACCTTCTTTATAGTTTTTTATACCCACTTGTAAAAAGTTCTGCAGTTTTTTATATGCTGCATTTTCTCCCACAACCCAACCTTTAATAATATTATTTCCCCATTTATCAGATGGCAATAAAGCAAGAGATTCTATATCTAAACAATCTATATTATCTTTTGTGTAATGGGTATTATTAGGCTTTAGTATTGGTGTACTGGTAAAATAACCATCTAGGTAAGCTTTTTTATAAAAAGCAGTAAATACTTTATAAGGGGTTCCATCACTTTTGAGAAACTTCCACGGTTCAATCATTAACGATCCATTAAAGCTTTTTACGTCGATATTTTGTTTTTGCAAACTCTCTTTTATTATTTTATCTCGTTTAATTCTCCATGGTTCATAGCACCTATTCCAATATACTGATTTTATATTATATTTCTGCGTTAGATCGAGAATAATATCTGTAGCATTACCAGAAAATACTCTCAAGCCACCACCCAAAGATTCGTTAAGTTTATTCAAAGAGTGATGCAACCAGACTCTACTTGCTTCTCCCATAACATGTTGACCTGGATTATAGTCATCAAGTATATAAATTGGTAAAACTTCACCGTTTTCTACAGCCGCAGATAACGAAGGATTATCACTTAATCTTAAATCTTGACGAAACCAGTGAATTGTTAGTGACATAAGTTTAAACTCTATTTGTCAGTTACAACAAAACAAACCTAATATACAAAAACTATGAATAGAATTATTGATCACCATGAGCCAGCATATCCATTTCAATATCGACTAAATCTTCTGGCGTAGTAGCGTGATACCATCTTGTGCTATCTTTTGCAGCGATACCTCTTACCTTATCACTGTTTAAATAATATTCTCTAAGAGAAAATACTTTGAGTGGATGTTTGGCTATTTTCTGCGGTTTTAAAATTTGTAAACCAGCATACATATAGTCATAATTTCCTTCTTTATCTTGTCTAGAGAGCTTTCCATCAGCAAGCAAATCAAAATCGCCATGTCCAGAATAACCAACAGCTCTATTATATTTTTGCATTAAAAGTAAAAAGTCCATTTCTTCAGGATTCCATTTCTTGATCATGTCAGCAAAAATATTATACTCAGACTTTAGAACAATATCAGTATTTAGAGCAAAAACTGGATCTTCTCCCAATTGTGCCAGAGCATTCTTAATAGCCCCCCCTGTTTCGAGCAGCTCTTCTTCGTATATTACTATTATTTCAGGAAACGATGGATTAAGCTTCTTGAAGTCATCGACAGATTTACTAATTTGATCATGTAAATAGTGGGTATTAATTACTACCTTTTTGAATGGATACATTTTACACAAAGCCAGTGCATGGTGTAGCATCGGCTGACCCAAAATAGGAATTAATGTTTTAGGGCTATTTTCAGTTAAGTGGCGCATTCTATTACCAAATCCAGCCGCAAATAACATTATAGTATCAATCATTCCAACCTACTTTAAATTCTTCAACCACTTTCTTACCGGAAGTAAGTCAGGGTGTGACAAATCATATTCCAAATATTTTTGTACTCTTGGTATATATTTTAAATAACTATTATCGTTATCTCTTGTATATTTTCTAGAAAATACTCCAAGGATCCTACAATTTCTTTGTGCGCCCAATATATGATAGTCCCGCAATACTTCGAACTTATCAAGTTCTTTTTTTTCAGCAAAATAATCCACAAGATCAAGCGCATCTTGCCGAGTTACATCAAATCGTGCATCTTCTAGTACAGAGACTAGATCATACACCGGAGAACCACAAAGAGCATCCTGAAAATCAAGTAAACCTATCTTCCTAAATGAATCCCGTTCCTGTAGATACATCATATTCTCTAAATGATAATCTCTTAGAACTAAACAATTTGGCATTGCAGCTTGCTTTGCCAAAACATTTTGCCAAATTTCGATAAATTCATCGAATTCATGTATTTTTAGTTCTCGCTTATATGCATAAGGAATGTACCAATCAACAAAAAGCTCTATTTCCTTGCAAAGCAGTTCATTATCAAAATACCTAAGCCCGGTGGGGCACTCTAACTTCTGAAGAGAACACAGCAAATCAACGATTAAGCAATAAATATTCTTTTTCTCTTGAATATTATCCGCTATCTCTTCCAAGTAGTTTTTGACACTAACAATTCCAAAATCTTCTATAACCAAAAAACCTTGCTTAAGATCCTTCTTAATAACCAGCGGAGCTGAAAAATCATTTTTTAAAAGAAAATTAGCAATGTTAATAAAAGACTGAACATTTGCATAACTTGGGGGACAATCCATCACTACATAACTTTTGCTATCAGCCCACACTCTATAGTAGCTACGCATACCGGCATCACCAGGCATAGACTCAATTGTATGCGGTATTTTAGAAAAACAACTGTTAATAAATAACTTTAATTTCTCCTCTCTTTCAGCAATAAATGAAACCATGTTTAATAATGCTATAGAGTTTATACAGCCAAACGTTTTTTTGGTGATTTAGAAGAAACCTTAGCAATTTTTATTGGCTTAATGACTGCCGCAACATTATTTTCTACTGTCTCTTTGTTAAAGGTAATCTTCTTATTTTTCAATTCAGAAAAATTATACATATCCTCTAACAACAATTCTTCAATTATAGAACGGAGGCCTCTTGCACCAGTGTTTCTTTTTAACGCTTTAGCTGCCACCGCCTCAAGAGCATCTTCCGTAAACTCAAGTTCAGCATTATTCAGAGCAAAAAGTTTCTTATATTGCTTTACAATAGCATTCTTAGGTTCGGTAAGAATCTTAATTAAAGCGTCTTTATCAAGCTCTTTTAAAGTAGCAACAACTGGCAAACGCCCAATAAACTCAGGGATCATACCAAATTTAATTATATCTTCAATCTGTAACTCTTTTAATACATCACTATGGCGCATTTCTTCTTTCGACTTAACATTAGCCGCAAAACCAATTGAACTCTTATCGCTTCGTGCAGCAATAATACCCTCAATACCCATGAATGCACCACCACATATAAATAATATATTCGAAGTGTCAATTTGAATAAAATCTTGCTGCGGATGTTTTCTTCCTCCTTGCGGCGGAACATACGCAACCGTACCTTCCATTATTTTCAACAACGCTTGTTGCACCCCCTCACCTGAAACATCACGTGTAATTGATACGTTCTCAGATTTTTTGGCTATTTTATCGATTTCGTCAATATAAATTATTCCCTTTTGCGCCTTCTCTACGTTAAAGTCAGCTGCTTGTAATAATCTGAGCAAAATATTCTCAACATCTTCACCAACATATCCAGCCTCAGTCAAAGTTGTTGCATCTGCCATAGTAAAAGGCACATCCAAAATCTTAGCCAAAGTTTGGGCAAGCAAAGTTTTCCCAGAACCAGTGGACCCGATAAGCATAATATTTGATTTGTTGAGCTCTACTTCATCCTTAGAATTGATCAAGCTTTCCAGACGCTTGTAATGGTTGTAAACAGCCACTGAAAGCACCTTTTTCGCTTTATCTTGGCCGATTACGTGATCATCAAGAATTTTGTATATTTCTTTAGGAGTTGGCACTGAAGAAACAATATTTTCAATGGCCTCATTCACTTCCTCTTGAATAATATCCTGGCAAATCTCAATGCATTCATCACAAATAAAAACGGTCGGACCAGCAATCAGTTTTTTAACCTCAAACTGATTCTTACCACAAAACGAGCAATGTAGGGACTTTTTTTTAAACTCTTCAGCCATAGCAATCCTAAAATTTTTTACTTATACTTATCTGTTTATCAGCTCTTTTTAAGAAAGTAAATTATTACTTACATTGTATTCGGCACAAGAATTAATTCTCTGCTGCTAATGATTTTATCTACAATACCAAATTTCTGCGCTTCACTAGCTGACATAAAACAATCACGTTCCATAGCATTTGCTATTTTCTCTATAGTTTGACCAGTGTGTTTGGAATAAGTTGCATGAAGCTGTTTTTTTACTTTCATTGTCTCACGCGCGTGAATTTCAATGTCCGTAGCTTGACCTCTATAGCCACCACTTGGTTGATGTATCATTATCCGGCTATTTGGTAAGACGTAGCGCATTCCCTTTTCTCCGGCAAGCAAAATAGTTGCCCCCATTGAACAAGCTTGACCAATACAAAGCGTAGCAATCTTTGGTTTTATGTACTGCATAGTATCATAAATTGCAAAACCTGAACTTACGACACCACCAGGAGAATTGATATACATATATATCTCTTTCTCTGGATTTTCAGCTTCAAGGAATAACAACTGCGCTACAATAGAATTAGCCATCTGGTCTTCAAACTCACCACAAACAAACACTATACGCTCTTTTAACAAACGTGAATAAATATCATATGATCTTTCCCCTCTTGCAGTCTGCTCAACAACTATTGGCACATAACTCATAATTTACTTTCTCCAAAAATATTATTATTTTTCCCTAAGCTCAGACTCTATATACAACTTCCCAGATTCTTCCAGTTCCAGCAAATTCTTATACCCACCAATAAATTCACCATTTATGTAAACGTATGGAACAGTATTTTGACTAGTCTGATAAGCAATTTTTTGATGTAGTTCTCTATTATTCGAAAGTTCAATGAACTCATAAGGAATAGAGTTTTTAACCAAGAGCTCTTTAGCCAAGATACAGTATTTACACGTATCCTTAGTATAAAGCAAAACTTTTAAATCACTTCTTGGAGTTTTAGCTTCTCTAACAACTGTACTTGAATCGTAGTTCGAATACAGTTTTACCGACGCAAACAACACAAGTAACGCAGCTAAAACTATAAATATTTTACTATTTCCCATATTTTTGTAAGACTCATCTCGACTATATCGAAGGCCAACTCTAACATAAATCTAAAAGAACTCATACCACAAATCCACATAAAATAAGTAATTACTAAAATATATACGAGCATTTCTATATTATAGTCTGATATACTTATCATAATGTGTCTACATATTAAGAGGACTCGCGAGGTATCCAGATGCTTTCCAACGAATTAGAGTTAACCCTCAGAAGAGCTTTGTCGATTGCCACAGAATATAAACACGAGTACGCAACCTACGAACATCTATTGCTTTCAATTACAGAAGATTCGGATGCAAAAAGTATTTTTCTTGCAAACAACGTTGACTTAAGATCATTACAAACAAGGCTGAAAAATTACCTTGAACATGATTTACAAGATCTTGTGGATGAAGACAATAAAGAAGCCAAGCCAACCGCTGGATTCCAAAGAATAATTCAACGCGCCGCTCTCCACAGTCAAGCCAATGGACAAAAGGTTATTTCAGGTAGTCACGTGCTCGCTGAATTCTTTTTTGAGCACGAAGCGTACGCTCTTCTATGCCTAAAAGAATCAAATTTAAACCGGCAAGATGTACTCAATTTTCTTAAAACTCATGACAAATCATATATTAAGTCAACCCCAGAAACATCAACCAATCAAAGTACACTTCAAGCTACACTTATTAAAGAAATTTCTCAAAAACACTTAAAGGAAGAACATAAAGATACCCCGCATGAAAGCGAGCTTGAAAAATATTGTACTAACCTTAACAAAAGAGCTAATATTGACGCTATTGATTGCTTAATTGGTAGAAAGAGTGAAATTGAGAGAACAATTGAAATACTTTGTCGAAGAAAAAAGAACAATGCTATTCTCATTGGAGAACCTGGCGTAGGCAAAACAGCTATAGCAGAAGGACTTGCTACTAGAATCATTAATAATGACGTTCCTGAAATCTTAAAGGATGCTATCATTTATTCTCTAGACATAGGAAGCCTAGTTGCGGGAACCAAGTTTAGAGGAGATTTTGAAGAACGAATCAAAAATTTACTTGAAGAATTAAAGAAAAACCAAAACGCTATTTTGTTCATTGATGAAATCCACACTATTATTGGAGCTGGATCAACCACAACGGGAGCAATTGATGCTAGTAACCTTCTTAAACCAGCTCTTGCCCGCGGAGACCTTAGATGCATAGGCTCAACTACATTCAAAGAATATCACAATAATTTTGAAAAAGACATGGCTTTGGTACGACGCTTTCAGAAAGTTATTGTCAGCGAACCTGATGAAGATACTACGCTAGAAATACTCAAAGGTCTCAAAGAAAATTATGAAAAACACCATAATGTTACTTATGAACTTTCAGCCCTAAAAGCAGCAATTACTTTATCCCAGAGATTTATTAACGATAGGCATTTACCAGATAAAGCAATCGATCTCATGGATGAAGCTGGCGCCAGAAGCAAGATTGGAAATAAATCTAAACACAAAACAGTTATCACTCAAAAAGATATAGAACAACTTCTTGCTAGCATTATGAATATTCCAACTATACGAGTTGAATCTGATGATATAATGCAATTAAAGAAACTTAGCAGCAACTTAAAAACTTATATCTTTGGTCAGGACGAAGCGATAGAAAGTCTATGCGCTAGCATAAAACTTTCCCATGCGGGTCTTCGCAAAGGCGCACGTCCAACTGGTTGCTATATGTTCGCAGGCCAAACTGGTGTTGGTAAAACCGAACTTGCAAAACAACTAGCAAATTTTAGTGGCATGAAATTGCTAAAATTCGATATGTCAGAATTCGTTGAATCCAACTCAGTATCAAAGCTTCTTGGAAGCGCCCCTGGTTATGTTGGGTTTGACCAAGGCGGCATGCTTACCAGTGAAGTGGATAAATTTCCTTACTCGGTAATATTATTTGATGAAATAGAAAAAGCTCACCACGAGATTTTTAATTTGCTTTTACAAATAATGGATGAAGGTCGACTTACTGATAGCACTGGTAAGCACATAAATTTTTCACATACGATGATTATTTTAACAACTAATCTTGTTGCCGAAGAAGAAAAAGCTACTATTGGTTTTGCGCAAACAGATTCAACTAACACTAAAGTTGGTTTGGACATGGAAGCGTTCAACCAGCATTTTAGCCCAGAATTCCGCGGAAGACTAGACAAAATAATCCTCTTCAATCCTATTGGCAATATAATTGATAAGATAGTTTCAAAAAACCTAAAAGAACTAGCTGCGCAACTAGCTGACAAAAAAGTAAGACTAACTGTCAATAGCGGTGTAAAAAAGTATTTTGCCTTAAATTGCTTTAATAAAAAAGGTAACGCCCGTGAGCTCGATCGAATCATCGATACTAATATAAAACAAGCCATCGCCGATGAGATTTTATTTGGCAAGCTCAGAAATGGCGGCATGGTAACTATTGACTACTCTAAAAAAAATAAAGAATTAACGTTCAAATTTTCTGGCTTAAAAAAAGTAGATAAACTGCAATTTGAACCTAGTTGATATTTTTGTATAGTATTCAAATTTTAGATTAGATAGCCGAAAATTAAAAGACGAAAGTGCAAGACTTGCTATAACTCAGCGCACACTCAGGAGGTCAAAATTTATCCGAGTCTTATACCTGCCACTTAAAAACTAGACTTGATATAAAATTATCCTTGACAATGCGATCATGTAACTGCTATTTTTAGCTGCAAAATAATCAAATTAATAGAAGACAATACTGTGAAAACTTATTCCGCAAAACCATCAGAGATTGAAAAAAAATGGTGGGTTATTGATGCTAAAGATCTTGTACTTGGGCGATTAGCCAGTCAAACTGCCGTATTGCTACGCGGAAAACACAAGCCTACTTTCACTCCGCACATGGATTGTGGTGATTACGTGGTGATTGTTAATGCAAAGCACGTATATCTTTCAGGAAAAAAATCTGATCCTAAAAATGGTAAATTCTATTATCGTCACAGTGGTTTTCCTGGCGGTATAAAAGAAACCACAGCTGGAAAAATTCTAGGCGGAAAATATCCAGAGAGAGTTGTTAAAATGGCTGTCAAGCGGATGATTAGCAGAAATAAAATGGGTGATGTACAACTAAGCAATCTCCATGTATATGCCGAAGCTGAACACCCACACGCGGCTCAAAAGCCTGAAGCTTTTGACCTTGCTAGTAAAAATTCTAAAAATACGAAGTAATTGTAATGGAAGTACCAACACTAGAGATTAAAAAAAGTTCTGTTGTAGCAAACAAAATTGCTGCACCTCAAGTCGTTCAATGCAAGTCCAAAAAGACTACACCTGATGGTGGTGGTTACGGAACTGGCAGAAGAAAAAACTCAATAGCAAGGGTTTGGGTTAGGCCTGGAAAAGGTAGAATCATAGTAAATAACAAGGATTTTTCTGTGTATTTCCCGCGCGAAACATATAGAACATCAATTATGCAACCTTTTGTAGACACGAATACTACTGGACAGTTTGACGTCATGTGTACGACTAAAGGCGGTGGAACTACAGGACAGGCTGGCGCAATAGTTCATGGAATTGCCAGAGCACTTGACTGTATTTCTACTGATTTTCATGCAATCTTACGTAAAGGCGGTTTCTTGACTAGAGATGCAAGAGTTGTAGAACGTAAGAAATATGGTAAACGTAAAGCACGTAAGAGCACTCAGTTCTCCAAACGTTAATAGATTTAACTGCCTAAGTTTGGTCTTGGGCAGTTTTCTCTATCGAAATACTATATTAAAAGCATTTGAAGTTACGGCGCATTAATTTAAAAACGATTTTATGCAGCCTAGATTTCTAGATAGAACAAAACTAAAATAGCAAAATTAATTCACCAGAATTAGTTATGTTTTTCATATTAGTATAAAATTTATACTTCTTGGCGGGGTAGCTCAGCTGGTTAGAGCATCGGAATCATAATCCGGGTGTCGGGGGTTCAAGTCCCTCCCTCGCTACCAAAAAAGAATAGAATTCTTTTCTAGATTCCACTCGTTAAGACCCATTAAATCAAAACCAAAAAAAACAACAAACAAATTAAGTTACCGATACCGAAGGTAAATTAGTTAGACTTTGATTAACAAATCAGAGAATGTATTAGTTATACAAATTTGATTATTAATTATAACGATGACAAAAACATTCCAAGCATTCCTCGTAGTATATTTTTTTGTAGTATTTTTCCTATCAGCTCCCATTAGTTTTGCAGAAGTACGATTTGTCCAGTTAACCGATCCTCATTTATTTGAAGTACCCGGTAAAGAAAAAGAAACATCAGATTCACTTGTTTATTTTAATCATGCTATAGACCGCACTAATGAATTAGAAGCCTCGTTGAATAAAAATAACCAGCATTTGGATTTTATAATTTTAACTGGCGATTTAGGAATAGAAAAACTTATAAAAAAATTCCCAATAGACAAAGCTGATATAGAAAAAAAAGGAAAACTTATTATTGAGGAGGATAATAAGTTTTTTGAATTAAAAAAAGATCAAGATAAATGGGGTAGTAGTGTAACATTGGTAGCTAACAT
>NZ_JARJFB010000042.1:0-11959 GCF_034554655.1 Candidatus Megaera venefica | reverse complement strand
CTAGTTTAGGTTAATTGCTCTTTTGGGTTCCTTAGTTTTCTTATCCTTTTTTGCATTTATTGCGTCGATTGCTGCAAATGCAGAAACTTTTAAAATATCACTTGCCGATGCTCCCATAGCAACTATTTGTACTGGATACTCAAACCCATCTAAAATTGGGCCGATAAATATCCCCCCAGCAAGTTCCTCTAACAAATGAGTAGAAATTGCCGCAGAATGAAGTCCTGGCATAATCAATACATTAGCTGGCCCAGTTAATTTGCAGAATGGGTATAATTTACGTAAATTAGGGTTCAAAGCAACATCTACGGACATTTCTCCGTCATACTCGAAATCTAAATCCATTTTATCTAAAACAGCAACTGCATCACGAACTCTACTGGTTTTTTCACGCATCGGATTACCAAAGTTGGAGAATGATACTACGGCGACTCTAGGTTTAAATCCCAAAATTTTAGCAGCTTGTGCAGTTTGGATAGTAATTTCAACAAGGTCTTGGGCAAGGGGAAACTCGCATGCGGTATTGTCAGCAATAATGACATTATGCTTATTTGACAATAGGATGGAATATCCAAGAATTCTCTTGTTTTGCTTTGGTTGTATTACCTTACATATATCGTCTAGACAATTGAAGTAACTTTTTGTTGTTCCAGTAACCATAGCATCCGCATCGCCGCATGCAATCATACAAGCAGCAAAGACATTACGATCTGTTTTTACCATCCTTGCGCAGTCTCTATAAATGTAGCCCTTTCTCTGGAGTTTTTGATATAGATATTCAATATATATATCTATATTTTTATTTATAGCAGCGTTCATAACCGTTATTCCTTCCAGATTATAGCCTTCACCTAGACTTGCAACGATTGGATCGATTTTTGATCTTCTGCCAACAATAATAGGCTTACCATAATGTTCATCCCTCATCATCATGGCAGCTTTAATTACTTCCTCTTCTTCCCCTTCTGCAAATATTACTCTTTGCATTTCGGAATGTTGAATCCTTTCATATACAAAATGCATATATGAAGAAGTAGGGTTAAGTCTACTGGCTAATTCTGCTTTGTAGGCTTTAACATCTAAAGTTTTAATTTTTGTCACGCCAGAAGCAATTGCAGCCTGTGCTACTGCCACAGGAATTGTGGTGATTAATCTTGGATCAAACGGTACAGGGATAATATAATTCGGACCAAATGATTTATGCCCGGAACCGTATGCTCTATATACTTCTCCTGGAACAGGTAGTCTTGCGAGCTCTGCTATTGCAGTTGCTGCGGCTATTTTCATTTCTTCATTAATACATTTAGCGCGTACATCAAGTGCTCCTCTAAAAATGTAAGGAAAGCCCATTACGTTATTAATCTGATTATTATAATCAGATCTGCCTGTGGCAATAATTGCATCATCTCGAACAGATCTAATATCTGCTGGGGTAATTTCTGGATCAGGGTTGGCCATAGCAAATATGATAGGAGAAGAAGACATGGATGCGACCATCTCTGCCGTTACAGCTCCCTTAACTGATAAACCTAAAAATACGTTAGCCCCAACCATTGCCTCTGCAAGAGTACGGCATTTTGTGTCAGAAGCTTTTGCTTCTTTCCACTTATTCATACCATCGGTTCGTCCTTTGTAGATCACACCTTTTGTATCACATAAAATGATGTTATTTTTATTTGCTCCAAGAGAAATAATTAGGTTAATGCACGCAATTGCAGCAGCTCCAGCGCCATTTACCACAATTTTAAGGTCTGATAATTTACGATCAGTTAAGAATGCGGCATTTATAAGTCCGGCTGCAGTTATAATTGCTGTTCCATGCTGATCATCGTGGAATACTGGTATATCCATGTATTCTTTTAATTTTTCTTCTATGATGAAACATTCTGGCGCTTTAATATCTTCTAGGTTGATTCCACCCCAGCTATATCCGAGATGCTTTACTACATTTATAAATTCATCTGGATCAGTACAGTCTACTTGAACATCAAAACCATCAATATCAGCAAATTTTTTAAATAATACGGCTTTTCCTTCCATTACAGGTTTAGAAGCTGCGGCTCCAATTGCTCCAAGCCCCAGGACCGCTGTACCATTTGAAATAATAGCTACAGTATTACCTCTGGCTGTGTATTTATAAATATCATCTGGATTCTTTTGGATCTCAAGGCACGGAGCAGCAACGCCCGGTGAGTAAGCTAGAGCCAAGTCTTGCTGAGTGTCAAGAGGCTTTGTTGGTCGCAAGGCTATTTTGCCAGGTTTGCCAGATTGATGATATTCCAACGCTTTGAGATATTCGGGTGACTTTGAATTATCCATAGTTTTATCCTAAACTAATGTTACGTATTTAGCCTAGGATATACACTAGAGTTGATAATGACAAGATTGAAAAGACGGTTGTAAATGTTATTATTGAAGACATTGTTTCCGGATCCCCTCCAAGTTGCCTTGATAGAATATAAGAAGAGGTAGCGCACGGTAGGCAACTGAAGAGTATACCTACAGATTTTGCCGTTCCACTCACTGACATTAACCACAATATAATAAAAGTTATAATAGGGGTGGCTATTAATTTAACAGCACTAGTCAGAGCTATCTGTTTGAAATATTCAGGCTCAATTTTGAATTTTATTCCAGCACCAACAATTAGCATGCCAATTGCGAAAGCTGAATCTGCTATAGTTTCAAGAGTATTATAAATTCCTAGATTTAGGGTCAATCCTAAATAATTAAACATAAAACCAGCTAAACTAGCTAATATAAATGGGTTTCCCATAATTGATTTAGTCATTATAGCTAAACTTTTTCTTTTAGTTAAGTTGCCTTCTTTAGGTAAATAATAATAAAAAGACATTATAGCTGTAATGTTTGTCAGGATCAGTAAGTAAGGTGAAATTGTAGCGATAATGGTAAGCCCGCTTGAGCCAAACAGGGCTGCGCCAACTGAGAAAAAGATATAATTATTATACCGAGTCGCTCCTTGGAATACAGAAGTAAATTGTATTTTATCGTAATTTGTTCTTGCTTGATAAACAATAAGCGCAGTGGCTACAATTAAGTTACCAACTACTAGTGCAATTGTTAACCTTAGGAATTCTGATGAAGTAAAATCCACTTTTGAACTATGTTCGAATAAGACTGTTGGAAACAAAACATAGAAAGATAATTTCTCTAGACCACGCCAAAACTCGTCGGAAGTTAGCCATTTTCTTCTAATCACGCTTCCTAAGAATGCGATTAAAAATATTGGCAATACGCTGTGAAAAACATTATCCATGTTGCATTGTTATTAAGATATAGGGTTCTTCCCAGATGTTGGATAATACCAATTTAGTATAACAAAATCAAGAACGGTGATGCAATAAGTTTATTTTTCTTAAACATTTTATGGGAACTTAATTTACTAATTAGTAATAAAAATAAAAGTTACCAGCTCATAATTCAGAAAGAAAATAATTATGAACTGGTAACAATGAAAGCAAAAATAAAATTACATACTTATGCTATTAATATAGCAAGATAAATTGCTCAGGTTATGAATTTACGAAAAATCAGCAACAATATCAGTAGTATGGTCTAATCCTAATAGAGCGGTGATATGCTGTCCATCAGGTTGGAACATACTTGTTGTCTCCATGTAATGATATGGATCAACATAATCACGCATGATATGAGCTATAATTTCTTTAGGAAATCCTAGGTCAGCAGCCAACTTGTTGGCTACTTGTAATAGTGACTTTATAAAGTCTTCTTTTACCGGTTCCATTCTAATTTCAGATAAATCAAAATAGTATTTAAAGTTAAATGGTATATTATTTTTAGAATACATTACATCTGAGTATTTTACTTCTATTCTTGGGTTATTATAGCACCCTAATACTACAGCTTCTGATAAAATATCTGTGCCTATAATTTGACAAATTTTAGAAATATCAAGTTTAGCTATGTGCTTATTTTGGGATATAAAGAAATTCAAGTAATCTGGGATCATACTCATATCCATGGCATTATGTACTGATGCTGAGATTGCTAACTCACTGCATCTTAGGTTATTTAGAATACTGAACATAAAATCACATGTCGACGATCCTAAAGGTAAATCAGATAAATTAACTTTAAGAGCTTTTTCTAGTAAAAGAGGTAGGCTTTTTGCCAGAACTTCTTGTTCTTCTTGTGCTAGTTGGGCAAAAATAGAATTTGACACCATAACAGACTGAGACAAGGTGGATTTAGACAAAGCAGACTTAAATATTTCAGAATTAGATAGGCTAGAACTGAGCAAATCTGGTTTATTAGAAGTTACGCATAGTGATGGCTCTAAAGAATAGGATAAAAGCGCATCTATATTATGCATGGCGATTTCTTTCACACTACAATTACTTAGCTGAACTACTTTTAATAGGGTTTCTATATGTTTTAAGCTCATATAGTTACAGTCTAAAAATAAGGTCAAAGTGTCACCATTTTTTGTTTTGCTGATTTCTTTCAAGAAATTAACCCATTCCAACTTTAATGGGTTGTGTGGCATAGGGTAATTGTTATAACTTCCTTGATTTGAAGTGCATCCATTAGGAAAAGATAGCGTTAATTGTTTTGGTTGTGCACTAGGTAATGACTTAAGAAAATCTAGTTCTTTCTTTTTGCTTGTCTGTTTCATAATGTTATTCTCCTTAAATTTTAGTTTATATTAAATATTATAACGCGAGCGCTAATATTTAGTAAGTTATATGAAATGTTAAGTAATAACTACTTTTGCATAGCTTGTCAAATAAAAAAACCTAAGTTTTGTTAGCTCTAATCGTTAAGAAATGGCACGGATATGTGTAAAAACTAATAGCTAACCTGAATTATGGATAAGGAATAGAGTCGTATGGTTTTATACTAGGACTCGCTGTACGCACCGTGATCCTGAATTTACTTCAGGATCATATGAGATAGGAGAAGATTACTTGGCCGAAGAGACATGCGAAACTCACTGAGTTCAGAATAACGGTAGATAAGAAGATACCGGATCAAGCCCGGCATGACTAATAATCGGTCATCTCGTGCTTAGGCTGTGATCCACATCCAGCTTACATTAACCCTAACTTTTAATTACAATAGTATTAGCGATTTTATCATGAATAGCCATGCTTCGTTTACTAAACACTATGGACCAAATGCCAATTATGGCAGTAATATATCCTAAAAATCTTTTGATTAGACTGCGAAGAGATGGCCTTTCCATAGTGTCGGCATCAACTATTTTCATTCGCATGAACATTTTGCCAGGGGTGGCGCCAAATTTTCTCCAGCAGGTAATAAAATAAACCGCCATGAAGATAGTGTTTAGTAGAAATAGTACGCTTGAATATGAAATGAATCTACCGGCTGTGAGATAACTTGCAAACTCTGGCATTCTGACTGCTGTAGAAAAAGCTTCTCTATTAGAACTATCCACACCATAAGTAACAAAAAAGTCATTAAAAAAATACAGAAATACGTAATGGGATATTAAGTTCATTAGCGGTGTGAGCACAATAGACAATATGATTAAGTCTATTGTCATTGCAAAAATTCTAGGAATGAATTTAGAATAGACGATTTGTTTTTTCATAGTGTGATTTCTATCCTTGAATGAGTGTTAAGTAATATTTAGTTGGGGGTAAAAAGTATCGCTCTTAGTTGCGTTTTTGTTGCAAATTGAATATTAATCCGCCAGACTATACTTCACATGCCTCCGGTGCCCACGCGTGTCCACAACAGAAGAAGATACCAGGTCAAGCTGGATATTACCGTGCATGTACGTTTGGAGAATTAGTACTTTCTACATGTTAAACTTTAGCTAATATATCAAACTGGATTAGTTTCAACAACTTTATTGTAACTAATGACGTTAATACTGCTGCCAGTAGTACCATAGCAGCTACTGTAATAAGATTACCTGAATAGAGGTAGCTTGATATGGCAACGAATACAGAGCATATTAATGAACGAAGTGCCATAATTGCCGATGAAGCTGTGCCTTTGATATGAGGAAATAAGTCCATTGATTTAGCAAATATAACTGGATAGGTAGTTGCCGCACCAATACCAAAAATTGTCATAGAAATGGTTGTCATATAAGGGGCGCTATCAAACAGTATAGACGTAGTAAGGAGTAGCGTTGATCCAAACATAACAAGTATGGTTCCATAAATTACAGAATTCTTCATACCAATAAAATTATTTATTTGTTCACAATAAAGACTAGTTATGCAAAATACGCCAATAATGGAACCTTGATGCAAAGCGTAATACATAATAGGTAGCTTATATGTTTCCATATAAAGGAATGAACCGCACGCAACAAAGCTCATCCAACCTCCATATACTAAAGTTGGGGTTATGGATGCATAGAAAAATTCTTTACTAAACATAAGCTGTGTATAGTCTTTTCTAATTTTTTGAAGTTCAAATTTCTCAACGTCGTGCTTTGTCTCAGGTAACCAATAATATAACATTATCCAAGATATAATGGAGATTAAAGCAATTGTTGTGTAGTTACCCCTCCAGCCAAGAGATTTGTTAATGAAGCTGCCAGCTATTGGAGCAGCAGACATAAAAACTGTAATCATTGAATTCATCATGCCAATTAACTTAGCTGACTTTTCTGCGTTGTAAACGTCTGCGACCATGGCAAAGGCAACAACGGCAGAAGTTCCAGCCCCAACTCCTTGAATTAGCCTTGAAAAAAGTAAAAATTCTATACTGGTTGAAAGGGAGCAGCCGCAGGCTCCTATCATCATTATTGCATTTCCAATTATCATGATTTTGCGTCTGCCAAAAGCGTCGGACAACGGGCCATAGAATAGGCTAGATAGGAAAAATCCAAAGAAATTTAGGGCTATCGTCATTTGGGTTAAGCCATCTGAGATATTAAAATGGTCTGAAATATCAGGAAAACTTGGTACAGAAATATCCACTTCTACGCAACATGTTAGTAGAGATATTACAAGTAACAATGGTAGATTTTTAGTCATGATTTATGTTAGGTGTTTATATTATTAATAGCTATTTTTATAGAGTGTATTATTTCTTTTGATTTCTCTAAGGAGTATCGTTTAAATTCATGTCCCCAAACTGGCTTAGGAAATAATCTATCATTTTTAAATCTCGCAACAATATGAATATGCATTTGAGGCACTACGTTGCCAAGGGTTGCAATATTCAACTTGTCTGGAGTAAATACTGACTTTATCACTTTAGCTACTTGGAGTATTTCCGAATTTAATTTATCAAACTCACTTGGCTTTAAGTCCGTAATTTCAACAATATTGATTAGCTCGGGGACAAGTATTACCCAAGGAAAGTCAGAGTTGTTCATCAGACGTAATTGGCATAGTTCGAGCTTAGTTACAAGGATACTATCCTGTTCTAATATTGAACTTAATTTAAAAGTCATTGATTTTCTCGAATTGTTTTTCTTAAGTCTAGTTTATCTATGATTCGTGCAAATGCTCCATTCCCCAGTACATTAGCACTGGTAATAAACGGGTCAAATAAAATATATAAAGCTGTTATCAAAGAAAGCATTTCTGTGTTAAATCCTAGATATTTATCCAATATTGGCAGCATAACGATTATTCCTCCACCAGGAATTGCAGCAACAGAGAATTTGGCTAATACAAAATAAAATGTGAATAGGAAATAAGTGGATATGTCAGGTTGTGGTAGGTTATAATTTTTTAATATTGCATAGGCAAAGCAAGGTATTGCTATGCAGTCCCCGATTAAATGAATGTTAACAGTTGCTGGAATGACTGTGTGAACAAGGTCTTTGTTTTGGGCGTTTTTTTCTGTACCTATGATAGTTAGGGGCATGCTAGCCGCGCTTGACATTGTACTAAATCCACTGAGAGCAGCAGGAATCATATTTTTGATGGAAATAATAGACCTGGAGAGATTAAATTTCTCGAGTATGAAATATATAAATGTAATAAATCCAAATTGACTAAAGGCGATGATTGCAAATATTAAAGTGTAATCTCTAAGGATCTGAGTAATCACACCATCATGTTGAAGTTTTACTACAAAGCCAGCAACAAACAAGGGTATCATTAAAGTGATAATTTTAAGTAGCTGAGTTGTGATTTTTTCAAACAATATGCAGAAGCGTTCTGCCTTTTTAGGAAAAATTCTTGCCGATAATATTCCTGCAATAATTCCAGAAAACATAGCATAGTGATTAGGTACTAGGTTTGGTATTGTGAATAATACATCTCCTTTTAGGGTGTCATTTTCATTTGGTATTGCAAGCGATAAATCAAAGCCATGGATAATCATTCCTATTACTTGGCTCAAAGAAGTGGTTATGAAATTAGAAACTATCACTCCTCCCAGAATTATTAAGATTATCTTGGACGCGTCCTTAGCAAGGTTTGCGGCTGCTTTATAAAGCAAGCTAAAGATTATTACCGGAAGTAAGAAGATAATTAGTGATTTAATGGTTAAGCTAATACCAAAGAGTATCTCTGCTAATGGTAATGGTATGTAGCTGCCAAAGGCAATTATTGTGAATATTATTATTGCCAACGCTGCGGGCATTTGATGAAACATGGCTTTAACCTTTGATGTTTGTTTAGAGAATATTATGAAAAAATTTGAGTAATGCTATAATGTTGACCGGACAGAACCGGTAGTAGTTGTGGTTATAATAAATAGCATTGATTGAATCATTATATTTGCTCAAAAACAAATGTGTTAAAACCAGATTACTTTGGCATGCTATAACTACAGAATTATTTTGTCAAATAAATTCATAAAGTTAAAGAGGATTATTTACCGTCTGTTTTGAGATGATAAGTTAAAATAGCAATCTAAAATTGATAAAATAGGTTTGAGTTATGCACAAAACCATGTTTTTTGCTAAATGATTAAACCATAGAGTAAAAAAATTTATGTTTAAGTTTAGCTTTTATAAGCTTCATGCTGGTTTCCGGGGTGCGCTCATTTTTTAGTCAAATTAAGCAAAGCTTGAGTCTCTAGAGAAAAATTGTTGCATTTAAACATATTACTCACATAGTTATCCACAATTTTTGTGGATATTAATAATTCAAAAGTAGCTATAATCAATTAGACCACAGAAAATAAGCGCAAACTAAGGATAAAATCGCAATGGACTGCATTGCGATTCTTAACGACATTAATTTTGTACCATATTTTTTACTGAATTTTTCTCCAGCTGCCATGGAAAGCAAGCCTAATAACAAAACTATTGTAGTAAGTGCAGCAAAAACAATGATGAATATCATAATATTTAGTTCTAATTTTGTGTTTATTAAAGTATTATGCGGAGGATTTGTCAAGCTTACTAAATAATTACACTCTTTGAGCTGTTGACAATCGAATGGTTTTTTATTAAACTGTCCGGAACTGATCACATAAATAATATAAAAAAATAGTTTGTTATGAAACGTACATTCCAACCAAGTAATCTTGTAAGAAAAAGAAGACATGGCTTTAGAGCTAGAATGGCTACTGTTGGTGGTAGGCTTGTAATAAAAAATCGTAGAGCTAAAGGCAGACAAAAACTTACTGCTTAAACCCTTAAAGGTGAATATCCTTTCTTTAAAAAGCCAAAAAGAATTTGATCGTGTTAATGAGCGTGGATCAAAAATACATGGATCATGTTTTATTTTGGTAGTTTCCACAAAAATCATTCATGATGAATTGGCAGCTTCTAATCCAACAATGCTGGGAATGAAAGTAAGTCGCAAATTCTCTAAAAAGGCTGTTGTTCGTAATAAGGCCAAGAGAAGAATAAGGCATTTAACCCAACTACTTGTAAAAAATTCTGATATAAACACAGACAATAAATCAATAATAGTTATACCCAAACGAGGCTTTGAAAATTATGATTTTTCAAAATTAACTGCTGACTTTTTTAGAGCAGTTGCTAAGCTCTGCTAAACTTACATAAATTTTATCCTGAAAAAATACCACAATTAACTATCATTATAGTTAATTTTGCTCCCCTATTTAATGAGTTTTTTACCTTCTATTGACTTGTGATTCTGATCCGATGTACTTTAGAATTAAGTAAATTACAAATTTAGGGGGTATTTTATGTCATCATTAGATGAATACCAAAATTTAGGAAAAGATTTAAGTGGATACGTAGCAGAGGTTAGGACAAATTCTGGGGCTTCAGGATTACAGGAGGCATTTAAATCAGGTGGTAAGCTATTTGATGTAATGCAAATGCTAGACAAGAAAGAAAAGGCGGTTCGTAATTACGAAGAGCAGCTATTGAAAGCTTTTGACCCTCAAAATCCTGGAGAAATTACTCGTGATTATGTTAACAAAAGGACTGCAGAGAATGAAGCCGAACTCGCAGAAATAAAATTACTTAAAGATAGATTAACTGATCTTTCATCTTCTGTTGGCCAAAAAACTTCTGGTTTTGCTATAACTAGAGCTGTAAATGAATTTTCTGAAGGGGTAGAGAAGCATGAAAAAGTATCAAAAGGATTTTTTTCTACTTTTGCTAGTTTTATAGGTAATATCTTTAAGGGAAAAGATGAACAAAAACTGGCTCAGGCTTCGAATAGTTTAGAGACTAGAAGTAGCGCAATTAGTAACGAGAGTCAAGAGAGGTTTGCTATTCCAGGAAAGGGGAAGGATGCTCCGGAAATACCACAACCAGAACAAGTTGTTCAAAAAGGAATGAGTTCTCAGCAGTTAGGTGGTTTTACGGCACCTCCAATTGACCTACCGCCATCCCCTTCCACCAAAAGATTTAGGTGTAGGGAGTGTTTCTCCACCGTCTCCAACTGACTTAAATGTAGGGGATATACCAAAACCGCCACCACCGCCATCTGACTTAAATGTAGGGGATATACCAAAACCGCCACCACCGCCATCTGACTTAAATGTAGGGGATATACCAAAACCGCCACCACCGCCATCTGACTTGAATGTAGGGGGTATACCAAAACCGCCACCACCTCCATCTGACTTGAATGTAGGGGGTATACCAAAACCTCCACCTATGCCAATTGACTTAAATGTAGGGGGTATGCCGCCACCTATGAATAAAACAGGAACACCGCCACCACCTCCGCCGCCAATGGATGGTATGCCTAAGGTGGCTCCTAAAAAGGATATACCTCCTGTTGGAGACGTGTTTAAGGAATTACTGGCAAAAGCTAACAAAAAGAAAGTGTCTCTTAACCATAAGGATTATGCACATGTTTCTACGGAGCCAAAGGTAGAAATCCCTTCGGGCGGTATGCAAAACGTGCTTCAAGGTGCTCTTCAAGCGAGATCGGGGGGAGGAGAGAGTGAAATACCTATAGAGCAAAGATTGCTTGATAAGGTGCCTAAAAAAGATCAGGAAAATATTCTTTATTCAGCAATGGTTGATAATAATGAAAAGCTTGTTGCAGACTTGCTAAAACATCAATTTGAGTTTAACACTGGAGAGCAACGAGAGAATGATGATGGTTGGGAAGAAGACATTGTAGAAAAAAGATCGACCTTTTCCCTTGAGCGAGTTGAAGCTATTCGTAAAGCTGCCGAGGAAACGAAACATAGAGTGGTTAACGGAATTGATCTTGTTACGGCAAAGGAACAAGAGCCAAAAACAGTCCCTATTGCACCGAAAGTTGAAGAACAACAGGTGGGCCCTGTAAAAGTTGAGAATGTATCACCACCACCGCCCCCTCCAATAAGGGAAATAGGAGGAGGGGTGCCACCACCACCGCCGCCGCCTTTAAAGGAAACTGTTGTTAAGGAACCAAAGGCTCCACCTCTTAAGCCTATTGTAGTACAAGACACAGGTGGCTTACTTGCTCAAATTAGAGAAGGAGGTCTGAAGAATTTAAAAAGTGTTAGCCAAGCCCCGTCTTTAAATTCAGAGGAATTTACTTATACCGCTTCAAAAGAGACTCCCGCCCCAAAGACCTTAATGGAACAAGCTATGCAAGCAAGGCGTGGT
>NZ_JARJFB010000041.1:0-12052 GCF_034554655.1 Candidatus Megaera venefica | reverse complement strand
CTTCAGACACATCAAGATCTTGCTGCAAATATTCATAACCACAAAAATATTGCCAATAAATATTTTCCTTTAGCTCTTCCTCCGTAAACGAATCAGAACCGTTGTACATAGCTTGAAGCATTGATAGTGCTAGCATTACTCTATGATCTTTCTTATTTCTACCAAATTGCTTGATTTCAATGTTAGGCAATGCTCTGGCTTCAAGTTCAGACCAATTTACTAAATCCCTTAGTTTATATAACTTGTTTTTAGGATTTAGTTTTGTAGATAATTTCTCTTCAAATAACCTTTCTTGTTTTTGGAGAAAAGTAATATTTTCTATAGGCATAATTTTAAAATCCGTAAGCTTTATGCGGTAATTATACCATTTTCTTATGGATTTTGTAAGCTGTTTATGACATGAAACCCCTTGTTAATTCAGGCGGGGAGAGTTTTGACGGAGGGACTAGGTAGATAAGTAGATTTTGAAAATTGATTGGTTTTGGCTTTAATAAAGTTTGGATTTGTATGGAATATGGTTAAATCTTTTTCAATAAGCCATCTAAAGTCTTCTTGAATATCAAACCAAGAAATAATATTAACTGGAATAGATATATTTGAGTCTTTAAGTTCTTCTTTCAAAAAAGCTATTATGGATTCTGATATTGTTTGATCTACAACATACAAATCAAGCTCTAAAAATTTCTCCTCTCTACCTTTTACCCTTGATCTATAGGTATAAAAACTATAGGGATATTTTTTTAGAATTTCGCTAATTATTTGTAAATATTTGCTTGAAATATGAATCATTTACTTGTCTTTCTTTCAATCATCATTGCATCACCATAGCTAAAGAAGCGCATTTTATTATCTATAGCATATTTGTAAATATTTTTCATCTCTTCATAACCAGCAAATGCACAAACCAACATAAATAGGGTTGATTTTGGTAAATGAAAATTGGTAATAAGTACGTCTGCTATCTGAAATTTATAACCAGGCGTTATAAATATGCTAGTCTCTTTTGAGCCAGCAAAGACCACTTTATTGTCTGAACAAGATTCTAATGTGCGCATTGCTGTGGTACCGACAACTATCACTCTTCTACCATCTTTTTTGGCTTTATTAATTTTATCAGCCGTTTCTTTTGGCACTTCACACCATTCTGAGTGCATTTTATGATCAGCAATATTTTCCGTCTTAACTGGCAGAAAAGTTCCAGCACCAACATGAAGAGTTACAAACACCATATCGATATTTTTAGCAATAATTTTCTCCATTAGCTCAGAGCTAAAATGTAAACCTGCTGTAGCTGCCGCGACAGATCCTTTGGGCTCGCTATAAACATTTTGGTACCTATCTACGTCCTCTTTTTTAATCTTAGACCTTTTTATATATTGAGGAAGAGGCACCAAACCATATTGGTCTAAAAAGTCAAATAAGCTTATTCCTTCAAGATAAAACTTTATCTCAATTTCACCAAATTCAAGCTTCTTCTTTATTTTTAATTTATGCTTACCAAAGCTAAACTCCTCTCCTTCGTCTAATTTTCTTGACGGACGAGCAAAACCAAGCCATATATTATCCCCAATAGGTCTGTTCAAATTAATATTGATTTCTTTATTATTTTTTTTCAAAATCAACTTAGCATTAATGACTCTGCTATTATTAAAAACTAGCAAATCTCCAGCCACAAGGTAATCGGGCAAATTATAAAACTTTACTATCTGAGACTTAATAGGTGACGGAATTAGTAAATTAGAATGATCTCGAAGGTCGGATGGTTCTTGAGCAATCAACTCTTCTGGTAAATCAAAATCAAAATCAGAAAGTCGCATAGTTATTTTATCCTTAAAGAAAAACTCGCCGCTCAAATTAAAAACGACGAGTTATAAATCAATTCACAATATATAAAAAATCAGGCTAATTACAACTTAATAGAATTTATTAGTTCTTTCACGCTATTTACTGATTTTTTAAAGTCAGCCTTTTCTGAATCGTTAAGCTTAATTTCGACAATTTTCTCAACACCATTCTTGCCGATGACAACAGGTACTCCAACATAAATGTCCTTTTCGCCGTACTCACCATTTAAGTAAGCAGCACATGGCATAATTTTGCGCTTATCAAACAGATAGCTCTTTGCCATGTCAATCGCTGAAACAGCAGGAGCATAGAATGCAGAACCAGTTTCTAGGAGAGTTACAATCTCACCACCACCATTACGCGTACGCTCAACAATAGCATCAATTTTGCCTTGCGTACTCCAACCCATTTTAATCATGTCTGGCACTGGAATACCGCTAATTGTTGAATAACGAGTCAACGGTACCATTGTGTCACCATGACCGCCCAACACAAAACTATTCACGTTTTCAACAGAGACTTTAAATTCCTCAGCTAAAAAACAATTAAAACGAGCGGAATCAAGAACCCCAGCCATACCAACAACCTTTTGAGGAGGTAATCCACTTTCTTTTTGCATTACATATACCATCGCATCAAGAGGGTTGGTAATTACAATTACAAAGGCTTTAGGCGCATATTGTTTAATACCTTGTGCTACCGTCTTGATAACCCCAGCGTTTATCGCAACCAAATCATCTCTACTCATTCCTGGCTTTCTTGCAATACCAGCTGTGACAATCACAACGTCTGCGCCAATAATGTCTTTGTAGTCAGCAGTACCGCTAACCGAGCAGTCTGAATTATCAATGGTAGCAGACTGAGCAATATCAAGAGCTTTACCTTTAGCTTTACCGCCAGATAAATCAAATAATACAACATCTCCAATAGCTTCTCTAGAAGCAATATGAGCTAATGTCCCTCCAATATTACCGCCACCAATTAATGCAATCTTTGGTCGTTTTACCATAAAATCCTCCTTAAAAATTTTTGTTTCTATGAATTCATCGTGTTAAAAAACTCAGCATTAGTTTTTGTCTCTTTAAACTTTCCAAGCAAGAATTCCATAGCATCAACAGTGCCCATTGGATTAATAATACGTCTAAGCACCCACATTTTAGACAATATCGAACGATCAACTAGTAATTCCTCTTTTCTAGTTCCTGATTTCGTAATGTCAATTGCAGGGTAAACTCTTTTATCAGCAATTTTACGATCGAGAACAATCTCAGAGTTACCAGTTCCTTTAAATTCCTCGAAAATTACTTCATCCATTCTCGAACCAGTTTCAATTAATGCAGTTGCAACAATTGTCAATGATCCACCATTTTCAATATTACGCGCTGCTCCAAAAAACCTTTTCGGTCTCTGAAGAGCATTCGCATCTACACCACCAGTAAGTACTTTTCCTGACGATGGTACAACAGTATTATACGCCCTTGCAAGTCTAGTTATCGAATCCAATAGTATCACAACATCCCTCTTATGTTCAACTAGACGTTTTGCCTTCTCAATAACCATTTCAGCAAGCTGAACGTGCCTTGCCGCCGGTTCGTCAAAGGTAGAACTCACTACTTCTCCTTTCACAGAACGTTGCATATCGGTTACCTCTTCTGGCCTCTCATCAATAAGTAAAACTATAAGGTAAACTTCTGGATTATTCGTCGTAATTGCATGGGCAATGTTTTGTAGCAAAACTGTCTTACCAGTTCTTGGAGGAGCAACTATTAAAGCCCGTTGTCCTTTACCCATGGGAGCAACCATTTCAATTGTTCTTGTGCTGTAATCTTTGTTTTCATTTTCTACTTCCAGCATCAATTTTTGATCTGGATACAGAGGGGTTAAATTATCAAAATGTACTCTATGATACGCCTTTTCATTATCCTCGAAATTAACTTTGTTAACTTTCAAAAGAGCAAAATATCGCTCACCAGATTTTGGTGCTCTAATCTGCCCTTCAACGGTATCCCCTTTCTTTAGACCAAAGCGACGAATTTGGCTAGGTGAGACATAAATATCATCGGGACCAGCCAAATAGTTCGCGTCTGGTGATCTTAAAAACCCAAAGCCATCTGGCAAAATCTCAAGCACCCCTTCACCAGAAATTTGTCCACCATGCTCAACAATTTTCTTCAAAATTGAGAAAATCAACTCTTGCTTTAACAACGAGCTAACATTCTCTATTCCAAGCGACTCCGCTTCAGCTTGCAACTCTTCTGGTGATTTCTTTTTAAGCTGCCTTAAAGTAACTTTAATACCATTACTTTCCTTGCTTTCATTAGCTAATTCATCTTGATATAACTCGTCATTGTCAATTATTTCAGATGGCTTTATTTTTTGAGAAGGTTTATCAGATTTCTTTTGAATTTCTTTTCTTTGTGTAGTCATTAAATTATACTTTAAAAATTAAAATTAGGATTGTTATTGAAGAATGTTTGAGCGATCGTACAAACGCAAGATACTACTTTAACTATAAACATATTAGGGGAATAGGCAAAACGTCGAAACCGCTAAGCCCAAGCTTAGGTCTATAATTAGCAGTGATAGGGGTTCATGTCAAGTTATAATAGTTAAATCCAATTTAAATCAGGCTATTTTAAGTTTAGGATAACACATTGTGCCCTGTATTAACTCTTGATTATAGATACTTGTCTTGTAAGTAATCAATGAACATGTTTGGTTGCACTGAATCATGACCTGTAGATGCTTTGAGTAAATCGGCTGAAAGCTTACTACTGCCATATTGTCTTAAGTTATCATTCAGATACTTATTTAGGCTTTGGAAACTGCCTTTATTCAACTCGGAGTCTATTTCTGAATATTTGCCTTTTGCTGCTCGCATAAGCATGTTAGCTATTATTGCTCCATTTGTATAAGAAGGAAAATATCCAAGCCAACCTGAAGGCCAGTGAATATCTTGCATACACCCGTCGCTATCCGTTTTAGGAACTATTCCTAAATATTGTTGCATTTTGCTATTCCACAATTCTGGTAACTCGGCTGCTTTCATATTATCTTCCAGAATAGTTTTTTCGATTTCAAATCTCAGAATAATATGTAACGGATAAGTAACTTCATCTGCATCAACCCTTATAAAGCTAGGTTTTACTCTAGTTACTAATTTATATAAATTTTCTTCGGAATATTCTGGTCCAGAAAATGCAAAGTCATCTTTGAGTAATTTAGCCAAAAATTGCGTAAACTGTTGGCAAGTTCCGGCCTGCATTTCCATAATTAAAGACTGGCTTTCGTGAAATGCCATACCAAGAGGCCCTCCAACCGGCTGATTGCGGTACTTGGCTGGCAAATTTTGTTGATAAAGCCCATGCCCTGTCTCATGAATAACTCCAAACAAACTTGAGATAAAGTTATTTTCATCATATCTTGTCGTTAGCCTTACATCATCATTTGAACCAATACAGAACGGGTGTACTGACTTATCCAAACGACCACGATCCATATTAAATCCCATTGTCTCCATTATTTTTAAACCAATAGCCCTTTGCGATGCTTCATCAATTGGTTTTGAAAGAGCTATTACTTTTTCCCCTTTTTGCTTTTGGATTATTTTTTCAGTTAACGCAGGCAATTGGGCTTTTAAAACATTAAAAACATCACTAATTTCTGAGCTAGTCCTTCCTGGGTCAAAAGAATCAATTAACACATCCATAGAGGATTTTTTTAGTTTTTGCGACTGAAGATCAGCAATTTTTCGAACAGCATTGAACACCCTATCAAGGTAAGGTATCAGTAATTTAAAATCATTGTTCGCCCTTGCTTGGCGCCAAGCAAACTCACTTGCGCTTGATGCTAGGCTGAATTCGTGCTGAATATCAGAACTAATGCATATTTGACTATCATAAGATTTCTTAGTAAACGCCAGATTGGATTTCTGCCATTCGTCTAAATAATCAACTTCATCTTGAGACGCATCGATCAGTTGGCCAATTTTTCCAGAAGTGCTCATCTCGTGAATAACAGCTGAAAATGTTGCTATTTCCTCATTCCTACTAGCTACGGACTCTTTTGGTAACCCAGTAGCAGCATCCCAATGAGCAATCATGCCAATATTGCGCATATGCGTAATTTTTGCTAACTCTTGCTCTAATCTCTGATAATTATCTGTTTTTGATGCCATAACTAAAGTTAAGTAATTTTATAAATCAAAATATTTCACAAGGTCTGCAGATGACAATCCTTTGCGCTCTGACCCTTGCATATCTCTGACAAGTTCGCCATGATACATCATAATTGTTCGATCACCATATTCAAGAGCTTGAGTCATACTATGAGTAATCATTAAAGCTGTCAACTTGTGCTTTTTTATGATTTTATTCGTTAATTGCATAATATTTTTGGCAATTTTTGGATCAAGCGCTGCTGTATGTTCATCTAGTAATAATATTTTTGAACCAAGTAACGTTGCCATAATCAAGCTAAGTGCTTGCCTTTGACCTCCAGAAAGCGATGATACTTTATCCTTCAATCTATCCTCAAGACCTATATCAATAGTAGATAAGGCCTCTTTAAACTGGTCTCGCAAAAATTTATTCAAACAAACAGACAAACTACGCTTGGCACCACGCTTATAAGCTATTGCCATATTTTCTTCAATTGTTAGGTCTGCAAATGTTCCTATCATGGGATCCTGAAACACACGAGATACCATACCAGAACGGTTTTCTACCGACATGCTTGTTACGTCTAGTTTATCAATGAAAACTTTACCACTGGTAGGAATTAGGTTTCCTGAGAGAACATTCATAAGCGTAGACTTACCAGCTCCATTACCTCCTATGATAGTCACAAATTGCCCGTCCATTACTTTAAGATTAATGGACCTCAGAACATGGTTTTCTATTTTCGTTCCTTTATTAAATACTACATCTATCGCCTGCAATTCTATCATATGATCCTCACGCTTCTTTTCTTTTTTAGCTTGCTGGCAATCATAGTAAGCGCAACTAACAAAGCTGTAATCAGGTTTAAATCAGAAGCCTCCAATCCAATGTCATGTGCATTCAGAGCAAAAGCTATTACAATACGGTAAATTATTGATCCTACAGCACACGTAACTAAACCTACCCAAATCCTCTCTGGATGCAACAACGCATCTCCGATAATTACAGAGGCCAATCCAACAATAATTGTTCCCATGCCCATAGAAATATCAGCGAAGCCCTGGGACTGAGCAAAAAGCGAACCAGCAAGTGCAACTATTGCGTTGCTAATACTAAGTGCTACAATTTTCATCAGACCAACTTTTATGCCATAAGCACTGCTGACCTTTGGGTTAATACCTATTGCTCTAACAGCCAAACCAAATTCAGAAGCAAAAAATCTGGCAAGCATAAAAATACTGATAATTGTTACAATCAATATTGTTATTATTATAGACCAATTTTTAAATACTGTAGCAGAATCAATAATAGCAATATTTGGCCGTCCCATAATCCTAAGATTGATTGAATATAAGGCGGTCATAGTCAGTATTCCCGCTAAAAGACCAAGTATTTCCCAGCGGACATTTAAATATCCCGTTACCATACCCGATAGACTCCCTGCAAAAATGGCAGAAATCGTTGCAAGATATGGATCATATCCAGCAAAAATCATTGCACTACTCACTGCGGCTCCAAGCGTAAAACTACCATCAACAGTTAAATCAGGGAAGTCTATTACTTTAAAAGTGATGTAAACACCAATTGCCACAAGCGAATAAATAAGACCTATCTCAATCGCTCCCAATAGCTGAAGTTGATTCATTAGTTCTCTCCCCTTTTTATATTTTCTGGTATCACAATACCAAATTCCCTAACCACTTCATCATTGATTTTTAATTCTTTGATGTTTGTATTTTGTATATTTTTCTCAAGTTTTTTACCTTCGATTAGGTCAGCAATCATATTGCCCAGTTGCTCACCACTTCTGAAATAATTAGTACCAAGAGCCATCATTACTCCTTGGTCTACTAAAGTTGGATCATTCGCAATAAGAGGAATTTTATTAGCCTTGCTCATGCTTACCATGCTTGCAAGCGCCGATACCACCGTGTTATCTTGTGGTATATAGATCAAATTTACTTCCCCTATTAGTTTATTAAATGCGTTTTTAATGTCATTAGAGTTGGTGATCGCTATTTTTTTGAGAATTATGTTTCTATCTTTCAGTACCTTTTCTAGTCTCTCAACAGTTTTAATAGAATTAATCTCACCATAATTAAATATCACTCCTATATTTTTTATATCCGGAAAAATTTGTGTTATCTTCTCTATCAACTCTTCTATTGGAGGATTATCAGCCACCCCAATTATGTCAGCACGGTTTGTCAGATTTATTGCTTCAGGGTCACTTACGGCGAGAAATGCCAACGTTGAAGTATCTGTCTTGGCTTTCATCAGAGTTTGAGCCGATGGCGTAGCAATTGCCACCATAAATTCTGGTTTAGCTGAAGCTTGATGTTTTGCAATTTGTGCACTATTACCAATGTTACCCTGAGCATTTGCCATAATAATTTTTACTTTATTTGGTAAAATATCTCTTTCTTCCAAACTTTTAACTAATCCATTATATGCAGCATCAAGGGCAACGTGTGAAACAAATTGATTGACTGTGATAGTTACTTTATCTTCTGCAATACTAGGGCAGATAAACCCTAGTATTGTTATAATCATTACAATAAAAAATCCTTTTTTCATTTTTCCCCTACTATATCTGTTTTAATACCAAGCAATTCATTTGGCACTTCTATTCCCATAGAATTTGCTGTTATTTTGTTAATAAAAATTTGTGCTTTTTCAGGCTTGTCGACTTTAATTAGCTTTTCTCCCTTAAGAACACGAGCTAATATTTTACCTGCAGTCCTCCCAACTTCGTATTGAGTATAGCCCATACAAGCCAAAACTCCCTGCTTTACCGAATCGGGATCACTGGAAAATACTGGCAGCTTATGCTGTCTTGATAATTGAACCAGCTTTGGCATCGATGCAAATACTGTATTATCTGATGGAATATATATCGCATCAACTTTACCAACAAGTGCACCAAAACTTTGTACTATTTGATTCGAGCTCGCCATGTGAGAGTCTATATATTCTAACTTACCTTTAATAGCTTCCTTTAAAAGTTCAATTGTTTTTACAGAATTTGCCTCGCCTGTATTATATAAAAAGCCTATTTTCTTTATCGAAGGAACAATTGAAAAAATTAAATCTATTTCTTCCTTAATAAGAGGATAATCTATTGCGCCACTTATATTTTTTGTAGCAATTGCAAGGTCAGAAACTAAACCAGCGGCTACAGGGTCAGTAACAGATGAAAACACTACTGGTATACCTGTATTTACCGCAACTTTAACGACAGCTTGCGCAGATGGTGTAGATATCGGAACAATCGCATCTGGTTTGATAGAAGCAAACTGCCTGGCAATCATCAAAGCATTAGCAATTGATGATTGAGCATTCTTTTCTATCACTTCTAAGTTTTTACCTATTTCAAACCCATTGTCTTTAAGTGCATCGATAATACCTTCTTTAGCCCTTTGCAAAGACGGATGCTCAACAATTTCAGTAATAGCTATCACCTTTTTCTGGCTGGCATGAGCACTGGTTATAGTAAAAATTAGAATGACTAGCAGTAATGTTGATATATTCAGCAAGTTAAGCAGAATGCTTATGTTGGCTAGATTGGATTTTGTGTTAAGTCTAAGTGGTTCCATTTTGTTTTCCTATTCGTTCTAGTGGTTATATTTTTTGTTAAATGACTGGCATAAGCGCAGTAGCCATAAGGCATGAAAAATTGATAATATGAGCTAAAGCCCATAAATCGAGAAAACCCGAATAGGAAAGAGTTTTTAATCATGTCCAAATTAGTGGTCATTACAAAAGTATAAATTAATTTACAACCGCTTTGCACTTTAACTGAAGTAAAGTATTTAGTCAACCTGATATGTATTAAGGAATAGAATCTCGTATATGCAAAATACTAGTCATCCTGAATTTATTGCAGGATCTTCTTTCGGCGCGAGATCCCGGATCAAACCCGAGATGGCCGTTTATACAATTTAATTCACCCTTCAAGCACACTTTTTGCTATTGCACAAGTTCTTGCTCAACATGACAGTAAAGATAATACAGAAGCCATCCACTATTGAGGATTAGATTATTGGCTTGAGTCTTCAAGAAGAATATTATCACCACCAATTTGGATCCCTTCCTCATGAATAGATCTATCAAACGTATCAAAACTTTCCGTAGGCCATTGAATGGAGTATGGTTCTCCATCAATTATTACTTTTGTATTAGTAGGTATTAACTGTGAACCAATTCCCACTTGCCCTTCTACTAGTGTCATTTGATACAATTTTTGGGAATCCAATAAAAATTGAACCACTTTGCTACTAAGGCTAAGACTCTTCGTATATTGCCCAAATTCAGACATATCTGATATAGAATCTAGTTTAATGTGAGTACATCCACCTTCTAACGATAAAGTAGTAAAGAAATTCAGATTTTTACCACCGAGCTCAAGGGTAAAAATCTGGAGATTATTTAGTTGTTCTTTTGTTGTACGAGCGGTATCTATAACTTGTCTTTCAGTAACAACTTTACAATTATCCTCTCCATCAGTAAATACTATTAAAGCGTAGCTAGCGTATTTACTTCCCCTAATTTAATGCTACCAAGGCCAGAAAATTGATCATACATTGTGCCCAGTAGATTTGTATTCCCACCTGCAGTAAAAGCTTTGATATACGAACCAAGTCTTACCAAATCTTCAACTTTATTGTTCGTTGATTCAAATACCTCGCTTGAGTATGTGCTATTAAATTTGGTTATAATAATCGTCCAATCTTCAGTAGTGTCTACAATTTTCTTAAGAATAATTCTTAATTTTTCTTTACATAATGTTAATTCAGACTCCATACTTCCACTAACATCCACAGCTATATTAAATAGGGACTTGGTTCCTACTAAAGCTTTATCTGTTTCTTGAGAATCACTAACAGCATTATATAATCCAATTGGTTTCAGCATTAGCTTATTATCGTCCCTTGTTGGTTGGAAAATCATTGGAGCTATTTTTGATCCTATATAAAATTGTAAATGCTCTAGGTTGACAGAATAGGTATTACCAGAACTCATCAGCTTTGCTATAATAGGCGAAGACTCACTCAGACTTAAATACCCCTTTTCTTGCATAACTTGCATAAATCTAGCCGTATTAAACTTGGCTGTCACTGTTTTATCCACGCGAGCTACACAAAAGACATTTTGATCCGGTAATAAATCCGTGTCTTCTAAAAGATCAAAATCTTCTTCTTGGGTTATTAGGCCAACTTTTCGATCAAGAATTTTCTTTATATATTCAGGATGATTTAAAGCAAACCCAATTAGCTTAGCTCCTGATTCAATACGCTCAGCAACTGTTTTCGATTTTGACTGCGTGGTTGAAGATACTATACGATAATCAGTTTCTTCAAAAGGTTGAAGGCCTAATCTTTCTATGCATTCAGGAGTAATAATATTGTGAAGTAATTTATTTGGAGAAGATGTAGTAATCACTTCAAGATCTTTATTTCCTTCCTCTGAAAGAGCTTGATACTGCACGTCAGAACCAGATTTATCTACGTTTTCGGTAGTAATCACTCCAAGACCTTTATTTACATCTTCTGAAAGGGCTTGATACTGCACGTCAGAATCAGATTTATCTACGTTTTCGGTAGTAATCACTCCAAGACCTTTATTTACATCTTCTGAAAGGGGTTGATACTGCACGTCAGAATCAGATTTATCTACGTTTGTGGGGGTTACACCCTTAACAGCTCTCCAAAGCTTACCAGCAAAATCTAAAGGAGTCTCTATTAACGATTGGAGATATTGGACAATTCCTTCTTGTGCGGTAAACTGTACAAAAGGCTGTTCTATATTTGATACTGTTATCTTATCTGAATTAGTCAGAGTTTTGAGCAAATCCTCAACTTTATTCTCTTCTGTTGTATGTTTTGACATTATTATTGCTCATAAGTTTTATTTATAATAATTTAATGAAACCTCATTTATTTATTTCTGTCAATAGGATTAGTTGGGTTACTAATTTTTATTTATTTTTTATCTCATCATTCATTCTATCTTTCACTAATTTGCGATAATGATCTTTAATCAATGAT
>NZ_JARJFB010000040.1:0-12131 GCF_034554655.1 Candidatus Megaera venefica | reverse complement strand
GAAAAAATGGTGACTCTAAGGTTCGATTTTTATACACAAAACCCTGATATAATAAGGCTGATACTTTTTCAAAAACTTGAAGCTAATAGTAAAAAACTTGAAGGGGTTCCAGACAATAAGTATAATGATATCTCAGTCCAAGTTAAGCAATTACAAGATAATGGTGAGATAAGAAAAGATATTGATGCCGATTTTGCTAGTTATTTAATTTTTACAAATGCGGTTAATTTATTGATTGATCAATATAAAGGAGTAAATAAATCTTCAACAAAGGATAAAGAGCAATATTTAAAAACTATTATTAATTTTCTTTACAATGCACTCAAGGCATAAGATATTGCAAGTAGAGTTTAAAAGGGGGGTGAAGGAATGAAGAATCAACAAAGTTATGTGCAAGATAAAATAACAGGCCAACTATATCTTTGCATGAAGCGTGGTACAGAGTCGTTATTTTCACCAGGTATTTATTACAAATCTCTTAGCGAGGGTGAGGTTCCTGAAGGAGCATCGGTAATTCAGAAACATTTAAGGATTTGGTCTTTTATAACGCCAGAGACTGATGCACTAGTTAATAACGATTCGAGCTACTATACTGAAGATTCTGTATCTTCTGAGAGCTATTGTTTGGGTGAGTTATAAGTATTTTAATACTCTTTGTTTAAAAGCTAAACTGTTCCTTAATTACTCTGTCTTCAAAAGTATGGCGCTGATCAAATAAAAGTTTTATAACTTTTGTATCGGTTGATTTTATGGTAACGGAGGCAATATCCTTAAACTCAAAGAAATCAGCAACAGCATTAACGGGTCTTTTTTTACTATCGATAATTTCGAATTTTATTTCTACATCGACTGGAAGTAGGGCGCCACCCCATCTGCGAGGTCTAAAAGGACAAATAGGAGTTAAGCATAATACTTTTGATGTTAAAGGCACAATTGGCCCGCCAGCAGATAAATTATAGGCACTACTGCCTACGGGAGTTGAAACAAGAGCTCCGTCAGCTGACATCGTCATACGTTCTATGCCATCTACTATTATTTTAAATTTTGCAGCTTGGTTTGTCTTTCTAAAAATTGAGACTTCATTGATTGCCAAAGCAGACTCTGTTTTACCATCATTGTTTATAGTGTTCATTTGTAATGGGTAGAGTTTGGCAATTTTTGAACGCTGAAGATTTTCTAAAAAATTTTCAATGTGAAATTTATTCATCATAAAGCCAACACTTCCTGCATTTATACCATAGAATGGTATATCTAGATGCATGTAATTGTGCAGGGCGTGGAGCATACTGCCATCGCCTCCAATAACAATTATTAAGTCGGCTTGCTCTGGGGCAGCTTTATCGAAAAGTTTTTTAAGTAAATTCTCAATTGCTTCAGCCGGAGCTGAATTGCTTGATATAATGGCTACATGCACTATGGCTTTGCCAATATTACTTTCTACAAATATAGCATTTGCTGATAATATCGAAGTAACAGGACTTAAGCAAAGAGCTGAAATATTAAACATTACTTATGCTCATATTTCGGCTAGGGCTTTACATCTCGCAGCATATTATAAGATTTTTGATCTGATAGATGAAAAAGGAACTTATGCTCAAGAACTAGCAGAAAAATTAAAATTCCATGATACAAACTTAGAAGGATTATTAATGGTGCTTGCTAACCATGGAATACTAGAAAAATCCAGTGACGGCAAATATTCATTAAATGAAAAATCTAAAATGTTAGTCAGCACTGCAATTGGCAGCTTACAGCCAGCCGTTGCAAAGGAATATGATAATAGAAGATGGTCAAGCATTGGTAGGCTTGATATTGCTGTAGTTGACGGTCGCAACCCATTTGAAGCCTTATATAACGAGACTTTTTATGATTATTTAGATAATAACAAAGCAGCAGCCGATTTGTTCAATAAGGGCATGACAAATTTTTCTGGTAAAGAAAATAAAGAAATTCCCTCACTGTATGATTTTGGGAAATTCAAAACTATATGTGATGTTGGTGGCAGTGATGGGTCTTTGATAAGTGAAATCCTTACAAAATATCAAACTGTTAATGGTTCTGTACTTGATTTAAAAAGTGCTATTAGAGAATCTAGTATTTTAAAAAACAATAAGTTTGGCAATAGGCTTTCTGGGATTGAGGGTGACTTTTTCAAGTCTATTCCATCTTCTGATGCCATAATTCTGAAACGAGTTATTCATAACTGGAGTAACGAGGATTGCATAAAAATACTAAAGAATTGTGTGTCAGCAATTAACGATACCAACCTAGGGAGAATTTTTATCATCGAAAAAGTTATGCCAACCATTCCTGATGGCTCACTACTTATCGATACTAGCTTAGGGGGAATCGCACTTGGAGGTTCTCATGAAAGGACAATTTCTGAATTCAATAAACTAGCTCAATCTGCAGGGCTTGAACTTGAGAAGAACCTTGACACTAAAACTGGAATTTCAGTACTGGTGTTCAAGATTAAGAATTAATTGTATATTTAATACCAAAGGTACTGTCTCAAGCGAGAAAGACAGTACCTAATTATTATTTAATCATGTTGCTGTTAGCTTATTAACGTGCTCTTGTGCCATCTCTACCATTTTGCGGTAATTTAACTTGCCTGTAGCAAGAACAGGTATTTCACTGACATTTATAATTATTTTAGGAATATATAGTTCCGACAATTGTTGCTCTTGACAAATTTTTGCTATTTTCTCTCTAGGAATATTTTCTCCAGTGGTAAACACAATTATTTGTTCGCCTTTTTTATCATCTTCAATATTAACAGCCGCATGGATTGCTTCTGAATCCAAGAGATTCATCAGCTCTTCTATCGCAGCTAAAGGCACCATTTCTCCAGCAATCTTTGCAAAACGTTTTTCACGACCTAAAATTGTTATATAACCTTCATCATCTATCAAAACAATGTCACCCGTGTCATACCAATCTTTACCTAACTTTTCAACCATAGGCGGCACAATTACTCCAGGATTATCTGGCAAGATATATCCTTGCATAACATTAGGCCCACGTATACACAGTTTGCCCCCTTCTTTTATTCCTTCAACAGGTTTTAAATGATATTCAATTTTAGGCAATAACCTGCCTACCGTTCCTGATTTATCATGCATTGGCGTATTAATGGCAATAACTGGAGCAGCTTCTGTTACTCCATAACCTTCAAAAATTCTAATGCCAAATTTATCAAACCAAGTTTGTCTAGTTTTAGCTTTTAGTTTTTCAGCTCCTGCAACCACATACCTTAGCGAATAAAAGTCGTATGGATGTGCGTATGAAGCGTATCCGCTTAAGAACGTATCAGTTCCAAACATGATAGTAGCACCAATATCATAAATTATTTCAGGAATGACCCGATAATGAAGCGGCGAAGGATAGAAAAATGTCCTTATACCATTTAAACACATTATTAAAGTTACTGTTAAACCAAAACTATGAAATATTGGTAATGCATTAAAGGCACTATCGTATGGATTAAAATCTATCTTAGCAATGGCCTGACATCTGTTAGCCTGAAGGTTTCGGTGTGACAAAGCAACTGCCTTAGGCTTCCCTTCAGTGCCGGATGTAAATAAAATTACCGCCGTATCTAAATCGTTTTGATTAGGGCATATTTTACTATAATAAATTTCTGGAAATATGGTTGCTAGAAAACATTTTAGCTTAAGTTTAATAGATATAAATTTACGCAAGTCTTCTAGATATATTATTGTAATACCAGCAGAGGAAACCGCCTCAACAAGGGGTTTAAGCTCAGCTTTTTTTATAAATTTCCGAGATGTATAAATTGTCCTTATCCCAGCAGTTTGACAAGCTGATATAACATTACTTGACCCCGAAGTAAAATTTATCATTGCAGCTATTCTGCCCGCGGCTTGAACTCCAAAAAAAGCAATTACGCTCCCTACCATATTTGGTAGCATTAGGCCTATTTTTTCAGCAGCTCGAGATTTTTTTGATATTAGTTCAGCCAAAATAAAAGATTTTAGTAACACATCTCTATAGGAGGCAGAATTATTATCAATATCCTGCATTATAATAGCTTTCTTACCATAAATTTTACTGGCACTTATTAGCGATTCAAATATCGTTTCCTGATAGTTAGAGCTTTCAAAAATCATTTCGCTCATAATATCATATAAAGATTGCCCAATAAATTTACGTCTCTCTCTTTTATCCAAATGCTGTGGCGGAGTAATTTTAACAGGTGGAAGAATAGTGATAGTTAGCTTTCGCCTAAAAGTAAATTTTCCACGCATCAATTTTCTTACTTTAGAAAATATCGTGAATTGAGTTCCATCTATTCTTATTGGAAGTATTGTGGCATT
Source organism: Candidatus Megaera venefica (assembly GCF_034554655.1). Taxonomy (NCBI): domain Bacteria; kingdom Pseudomonadati; phylum Pseudomonadota; class Alphaproteobacteria; order Rickettsiales; family Rickettsiaceae; genus Candidatus Megaera; species Candidatus Megaera venefica. The sequence continues at coordinate 7,791 of NZ_JARJFB010000040.1, read as the reverse complement.
AGCCTTATCTGCTATCATTCCTGGGCCATCATAAATTTTCATCAATGAGCCAGTACCACTAGTTCTTCCTTCAGGAAATATAACTATTTTTTTATCCTTCCTGACCTCTTCGATTAAGCTTTTGATAGCCATCGGGTTATTGGATTCGATTGGATATGTTTTAATAATTTTTAAAAACGGCTTGACCCACCACTCTCTTGTAATGGTTAAATTGATAGCAAACTGCAAAGTTTCTGGGATATAACTAGCTATTAAAGGCGGATCGATATATGACAAGTGATTTGCAACTATTACCGTTCTCTTCCCAGCTTTTTCATAATTTTCTATACCTTTCACTTCAACTTTATAAAAAATAACAAAAAAGAGTCTGAATATTGCTCTCCACAATTTCATCGGTATTATTCTAGAGTTTGGAATTAATTGGTATATATGGATTGCAATCACCATATTTAATACACTTACCACTAAAATTACCGAAGGAATTGAGAATTCCATATAAAATAGTAATGAAAGTATAACTGTAGAACCAGCCATAAAAAACGAATTAATTAAGTTGTTAGCCGCTATAACCCTGCTTCGATAAGCTGGAGATGTAAAATACTGCATAACTGCAAATAACGGCACAACGTATAAACCTCCAACTGCTGCAAGGCAGAATAAGTCAAATAATATTCGCCAATAATGTGATTTTGATAAAAATTGCGAAATACTCTTCAATTGCTCTGGAGCATAATTTATAGATGCTATATGGCTTGCAAAATACAGATCTATTCCAAAAAAACTAATGCCCAGCGCTGCAATAAATACATACTTTGTAGTAATTTTATTGTTAAAAATATAACTACACCCAAAAGACCCAACACCAACGCCTATAGAAAATACCGCTAAAAACAAATTGGCTACATTCTCATCAGCCCCTAGTGTATCACGTGTTAGAGAGGGGATTTGAGCCATTATCGCAGCACCGATAAACCAAAACCACGAGATACCAAGTATTGCTAAATATACTTTGTTTTTGGACGATGCATATTTTACCATCTGAATAGATTCTTTGATAATATTTGGATTAATCTTAATTTCTTTGTTTGAATTATTAGATTTAGGCATAAAAAAACTTGAACCCAAGCCAATAAAAGCAATAACAACTGTAAAACCAATTACTACTAATCCATTAATGTTATAAAAACCTCCCATCATGGTACCCATTAAAATAGAGAGGAACGTACCGGCTTCAACAAAGCCATTCGCTCCTAACAGCTCTTCTTTTTTCATGTGATCTGGCAGGACGCTATATTTAATTGGTCCAAAAAAAGTAGAATGGGTCCCCATAAACCCTATACACATAAAAAGTACAACTAGATTTGTAGTATAGAACCCATAGATAGCAGCTAAGATTATACCAATCTCAACAAATTTTATTATTTTTACTATAGTGGTGCGTTCATACCGATCGGCAATTTGCCCGGCAATACTAGCAAATAATACAAAAGGCAGTATAAAAATAACATTGGCAAGCATGATAAGAACGTATGCCGGCGTTGCTAAATCATTTGCAAGCTTAAATGTAATGAGGATAATTAATGCATTTTTGAGAATACTGTCGTTAAGGCAGCCACAGAACTGTACTAAAAAAATAGGTAAAAATCTTCTATCTTTAAAGAGATAAAATTGATTTGAATCCATCACTTCTCCAATAAAATATTGACGGATATTATGAAATTCTAGTCATTATGTCAATTAATCTCTGAATATTGTATATTATAAACGTTCATAAACTAGAAAACATACCTCATTTGTAAAAAATAACTGCAAAATCTATTTTTTAAGCCTTATAAAACGTTCCATCATAGAATTTACTTGCTCTGGCACTTCAAGTGTTGCCCAGCATTTAGATCCCACGACCTTACCAATTTCAAATTGAGGAGCTTCTAGCCTCAATTTATCATAACTGCAATGATGTTCATCTGTCAAAATACATAAGGTGGAATAAGTAATGTTTTTTAATTTATTAGATAAGTTAAGGTCCCACCTTATTAGCTCTTTAAAAATATTCTGTAATGATCCTTTATCAACATTTTTAAAAGCATTAATCGCAATTTCCTTATTATAAAAATCTGTATCTATAAATAAATCATCAACTAGCGATATAACAAATTTATCATAATCAGCTTGGTCTAACTGATTAATAAAATTATTTATTTCTACAATGAATGATTTGTCTATAAATATAGGTGGATCAATTAGAATAATATTTTTAATTGGCAACCTATGGTTAAGCGCTACATCAACGATAATATTAGCACCATTATTCAATCCAATAAAATATATATTTTCAAGGGATAAACCTTCACAAATTTCCTTAATGATTAGTGATAACTTATCCATTGCATAACTTGCTATCGCCTTACTCCTACCGTGTCCCGGCAAATCTAGCAAGATGACGTTACCATATTTTTTTAATAACCTGATTTGATGGGTAAAAAACTGGTGAGTTCCACCAGCGTTATGAATTAAAACAAAGTTTAATTTCCCGTTACCTTCGAGTTTTTCAACAAAAATTTCAATACCATCAATGTTCATAGTATCTAGTTTTTATTTGGTTATTAGGTTAATTTTAGAACATTAGAACAAATAATTATTCAAGTTTTATTGTTTATTAGGAATAGCTATAATCTTATTTTTCTTCATACAGATTATTGTTGGTATCAAACAGCTCATCATAATTTTCAACAAACCTTTCTATTTCAAGGCGCCTAGGCTCCCTTTTTAGTTTATTATAATTTTCCCAAAACTTATCTATATATGATCTAAAATCCATTTGTTCCAATTTTGCTTCATCGACAAGTACACCAAGAACAATATCATCATTTGGCAGTATTAATACTTGAGCTTCATTATTAACGAACTTCAATTGCTTTGTATCGAACTCTTCTAGATCAGAAGCTTTCAAATCAACCTGCTTAGATTTATTTTCTAATGATAGCTCGCTTTCTGAAATTTTTGGTACTACAGCAGGCTTACTAGTCTTTGCTTCAAATTCTTTTTTATATTTAGATATAGCAGCTTCATCTTCATTAGGCTGATTTGCAGCATTAGCATACTCTGGTACAGTTATATTAGGAGAATTAGCAGATGCACCATTTGGTTTATCCGTAGGTAATACTAATTTAACTGTAGACTCATCATTTTTTACAACCAATTCTTCTTCTGTTTTTGGTTCTGCCGGTTCTTTAATGGCAGGATCTTTTACCACCTCTTTCGTCTTATCTTCATAAGCTTCTGGTAATTGAGGAACACTCACCTCTTCTGTTTTTGGCTCTGACGGTTCTTTAACGCCATCCTCTTTTACCACCTCTTTTGTCTTATCTTCATAAGCTTCTGGTAATTGAGGAACACTCACCTCTTCTGTTTTTGGCTCTGACGCTTCTTTAACGCCATCCTCTTTTACCGCCTCTTTTGTCTTATCTTCATAAGCTTCTGGTAATTGAGGAACACTCATCTCTTCTGTTTTTGGCTCTGACGGTTCTTTAACTCCATCCTCTTTTACCGCCTCTTTTGCTTTATCTTCATAAGCTTCTGGTAATCGAGGAACACTCATCTCTTCTGTTTTTGGCTCTGACGGTTCTTTGACATCTTTAGTTTTTTCTTCAGCCTGATCAAGAATTTTTGAGGCCGCAGTATTATCAGCTGCATTATTTTTACGAGTGATTTCGTCTAGGTTAGTTACATCTTGGATTGGTTCGTTTGCGTTACTATCCTTAATTACATCATCACCAAAGCCAACTGGTAATTTTAGTTGATCCGGAACGTCAACCTCACTCTCAGGTTCTGGTAGCTTGACATTCATCGGCCCTTCATCAGTGCTTCCTGGCGGAATATCAGAACTATTATCATTCACTTTATTGTCAATAACTGTCTGCCTATCATTTATCGATTTTGATTGAGCAGCTTGTCCAGTATCTTCTGTTTTTTCAACAGCTGCTGGAGCGTCAGGCTGTTTCTCTACTATCTTCTTTTCTTCTCCAAAACCAAAATATTCTTTAAATTTTTGCCATAATGATTTACTGCTATCCGAACCAGCTTCTTCTACCTGAATCTCAGAAGCTGTTGGAAGCGCTGGTAAGCCACTTTCATTATCTGCATAAGAAGGCGCAGAGTTCAAAAGTAGTATAGAGACGAAAATTAAAAGATTTTTCTCCATTTTTCCTCAATTATTACAATACATTACTTTTTGGGAATAATCTTCTTGATCTCATTCGAAACAATATTCTCAACAATTTTAGGCAGATTATTATCTAGCCAATCCTTAATTAAAGGACGCACTAAGTCGTTTACTAGTATATCTAAAGATTGACTACGTTCTAAATACTCTCCGCTTTTTAAAGCGTCATTAAGTTTATTAATCTCAGTTTTGGTAGAATGTTTAGTATTCTCAGAAACTAAACATTCTTCTGTATTTTCTTCCAAAACACTTGTCAACTCAAGAATATTATCCTGTTCATCTCCTAACAAAGCCTTATTGTCTTTCTTAATTTCGGAACTGAAAATATTGTTATTATTATCAATAATCCCTCGAATTGATTTTAGTATATCTTCTAATTTGACTTCACTTTCCTCGGTGTCGTCATTTTTTTTAGCCACCTTTAGAAACCTACAATTTTCATTTTTACCTTTTTAAACTCTGCCTCTGGCTCAAAATAATCAACTTTAAGCTTCATACTCTTAGCCGTCAAATCTCCTGTTAAAGATTTAATTCGGTAAGCAGCTAACACCAAGCCCTTACGAGCTTCAACTCTTGATTCTCTAGCTTTATTCAATCTTTCTTCCGTTCTGAGGACATCAACGATTGTTTTAGATCCAAGCATCTCTTCTTGAATCATTCCCTCATATGCAATCTCAGCTGCATTAACAGCTTGGGTTGTAGCGTCTATTCTCATTTTTGCGGCTTCAAGTTCTGACCAACTAGCTTTACAACTCGACTGCACTTGTTTTATAACACTATCTAAACTAATTGCCGCCTTACGAGTTTGATATTTCGCTCTTCTAATATCAGAATATTCCATTCCTCCTTTTCCAAGGATTGGAACGTTTACAGATAATGTAGAAGTAATACTTCTATTATTAACATTACCGTTGTTAGTTTGTTCTGGGTTATAGTCAGTAGTTCCACCTTGAACCCTAAAGCTAACCTTTGGCAACAACTCTCCTTTAGCAGCATTTTCTCCAGCTTTTGACGAAGAGGTTCTATGTCTTGCACTATCAATAGACGGATGTATTTCAGTTGCAGTTTTTATTAATGCGGCAAGAGAAGGCGGTAAACCAGAAGGAACTTCTGGCATTTTCACATCAATTGGATCTATACCAAAAAATCTATAAAAGTTAGCCTTTGAAGCCTCGAAATTAGCGTATGCAACAGCCTGATTAGCTTCTGACGTAGCTAGCCCCTCTCTTGCGCTGGCAACTTCTGTCTCAGTAGACTCTCCAAGCTTAAATTTTTCTGTCATTGCTTCAAGCTGCGTTTTATTTGATCTTACACTAACCTTAGAAATTGAATATTTATCAGCAGCTTCAACGCAATCTAAATAGACATTTATCTCTTTTAAAAAAGCATCCTGTTCTTTTGCGTAATAGTCGCCCCTTGACGATCTAAACGCAAACTGAGCGGCCTTCAAAGTATTTACTGAACTCCACCCATCAAATAATGGCTGCTCTAGGGTAATAGATCTATTATACCTCAGACTATCAGATGTAGTAGCATCGATAACTGCAGGGATTTTACTTCTTCTTTTTATTTTTGAATCAGTTGAATCTATATTTGCAAAAACTCTTGGCATAAAACCAGCTAAAGCCCTCGGAAATTGCTCTATTTCATTTAAGAAATCAGTTCTAATAGTTTGCAACTCTTCATTTTGATTATATCCGCTCGTAAGAGCTTGTTCCAATGTCACTGCAGAGGCACTAGTAGAAAGCATGGCTATCAGTGATAATACAAGTATTTTGCGCATACAAAGCCTAATCCTAAAATAATCTTTACTTTGAAAGTAATTCTAGGCCAACAAAGCAAATTAGTATACGATAACCTTAGATTTAGGTAAGAAACACATCATATTTAGGTGTATTTTTGCTGCACATTAATCATATTTATCAATACCTGCTTAGCTATTTTTCTACAAACAACCTAACTTTTGCTACCAATGTTCCGCAAATTTAACATACAGTACCCCTACTTAGAAAAATCTTTTTAAATAGCCTATTTATAATGAAAGTATATTTTTTTTGAGATAAGATTCTTTTTATATCCATTTTTTGTAGTTTATTAGCATGATCCCAACTATTGAACAATTTAATCAACTCACTCAAAACGAGAAAATTAAATTAATACAACAATATGCCCCTCACCTTCTTAATTCATTAAAAAAGAGTTTATCTAGCCTTAGCTCTCAAGAGTTAGGCAACTTATTTGAATTTGCCAACTTCGAAGCAGCTGCAAAAGAAATTGCAGCAAGCTTTACCATAGATTTAACAAATTTTTTAACAAATTTTTCATATATAATTGAACCTGTTATAACAGAGTTAAAATTATCCGATAAGGAAAAGAGCTTGCTTGACAATATACTCAAAAAAACTCTTGTTTTTGCAATAAACAAAGCATCTTCTAATCTATACACTGATTTAAAAAAAGGAGAAGGTTTACTATATAGCGCAATATTATCAGAAAAAACTATAACTATTTTAGAAGGAATTTTAGATTTCAAAAAAGCGATTGATAAGAATTTTCCTGGGTTATCTGACTTGATTATTTCAAAAACATCTCCAGCTATCTTGGGTCTAGTTTCGATTTATTCTCCTCCACTGGGTTTAGCTTTAAAAACTACTGGTGTCTTAAGCAAAGTTAGTGACTTTTTGAAAACAGAAAATCTGAGTCAAACAGTAAACAACATGTACCATAGTTTGGATAAAATTCAACAAGATAAAACACTCTCTCAGGTACATGAAACTGGTTCCAAATTCACGGAAATCGCAAAACAAATATCATCATCTACTTTATCTGAGGAACTAGTTTCAATTAGACACCGCATAGAAAAATTTAATTTAACTCTCGAAGCGGCTTCTGAGACAGCTCAGGAAATATCCAAGAATGCATCATCAAAAAAATTGCTCACGATAGTAGCCGACTACGCTGAAAATCATATTCCATCATCCGAAAGGGAGATTAATGAAAAACTTGAGATAGTAAAAAAGTCAACATTAGACAAACTAGAGAAAAATGGAGTTCCAAAAGAATTAATTGCCGAGGCGACCCTAATCCTAGATAAAAATATTGAGTTGGCTAAGTCAGAAATGATAAAATGCCTTAATAAGGAGAGTAAGATTATCGACAAGGTTGGCTATATTCTTATCGCGGCCGATATATTAAGTAAATCTGAGAATCAGTTGAAGGAAATTGGAGAAAAAAACCCCTCTCATTCTAAAGCTTTTAAAGAATGCACACAAAACCTAAAGGCCGAAGTTAACAATAGGATTCGTGGAGATGTAAGCAAAATTGCTAAAGAAATGACAGCAGATTCACCAGCTAAAGATTTTGCAAAAAAAACTCTTGGTGTTAACCTTGCCAATGAAATTTTGATTAAACGTGCAATAGCGCCAGAAAAAAACCTTGGAAGATCGCCATTATAACCTGATTTAGTATACAACTCTGGTTTTAAAATTAACTAGTCTCTCCGTCAAAACTCTAAATTTTTGATATAATTTCAAGAATTTCAAAAATAAATCACCGCACATTCATTTTTT
>NZ_JARJFB010000039.1:0-12241 GCF_034554655.1 Candidatus Megaera venefica | reverse complement strand
ATTTATCCCACTTACCTTATCTGCAAAAGCTTTTACAGATACCATAGTTACAAACATCAAAACTACTATTTTTAAAACTTTATTCACGAGCGTACCCTTTTTTACTAAATAAATATCCAGGTTTTTATATCATTTGCAAGAAAAAATACAACCGAAAAATGCATGAAGAACACTACTTCCGAACGAATAATTATTATTATAGACGATAATACAAAACCAAACTATCATTCTAGCATTCTTCAATTTAAATCAGCTTAAGAAGGAAACTTACCTTTACCAATAGCTATTTTTTTGCTAGAATGCTCAACAAATCACTTTAGACCCCCAAATAAATGTTCAATTCGCAACTTAACAGCAAGTCCATTGCACGCATTGCTGCAATTCAAACTTTATATCAATTTGAAAATGATAAACAAGATACGGATATTGAAACATTATTGCTACAAATTATTGATTTTTATCGAGACAAAGATATAAAGAGTGATTATGAACTTGATTCAAAAAGCCTATTAAAACTCAAACCTAGTTTTAATTACTTAAAAGAATTGGTTAAACATACGCATGACAATATACAGGAAATCGATAAAATTATTGAAGATCACCTGTCCAACGAATGGACTATAAGAAGCCTGCCACAACTTCTCTTTGCTACTCTTAGAGTATCAATTTGCGAAATGAAATATTTTCCAGAAACACCACGCAATGTTATCATTAACGAATATACTGATATAGCAAGCGACATGCTTGATGATGGACAGATAGGATTTGTCAACTCTGTGCTGGATAAGTACGCCGATAAAAAAAGGTAAATAATGTCAGCATCTACAGGCTACCGTGGTAAGTTCGTCAAAGTCAAAACAGCAAAAAAGAGAAAAACCTCTTCAACAAGATGGCTAGCAAGACAATTAAACGATCAATACGTCGCTCGCTCTAAAATTGACGGCTACAAATCAAGAGCAGCATATAAGATTATTGAAATTAACGACAAATTCCATATCTTAAAAGCAGGGTTCAATGTAGTTGATCTTGGTGCAGCGCCTGGAGGATGGTCACAAGTTGCAGCAAAAATTATTAAATCTGATTCTACAAACGCTCCTAATAAACTTATAGCTATAGATTTACTTCCAATTGAAAATATTCCTGGGGTACTATCATTTCAAAAAGATTTTTATGACCATGATACCCAGGAAATAATCATAAATGCTCTAGATGGAAACCTTGCTGACGTTGTGATGAGCGACATGGCAGCAAATACCATAGGACATAGCCAAACTGACCACCTAAGAATTATGGCATTATGTGAAAACGCGCTTCATTTTGCACTAAAAATTCTTAAACCAGGCGGACATTTCGTAGCTAAAATATTTCGCGGCGGAGCTGAAGTTGATTTATTGACCATAGTTAAACAACACTTTAAAACCATCAAGCACTTCAAACCAGACTCAAGCCGTAAAGAATCAAGCGAATTTTACTTAATAGCTTTAAACAAAAAGGACTGATCGTATGAAAAAAAAACTTATAATCTTTCTTAGTATAGCGTCAATTTTTACCGCATTTAATACTTCAGCCCAAGAGTTTAAAATCGGAATAACTCAGCATGATTTTGATAACAAACTAAAACATAGAGTTGAGAAAGGACAAAATATTATTGTTGAGTACTTACTAGATAAGCTAGATAATTACATAAGAGCTTATCCTCATATAGGGGCAAGCATTAATAATAAAGGTTATACCAGTAATCTGTATACAGGATTAACTTGGCACGCTGATCTTGGTAGCAGCTTCTTGGTTGAGGCTTCTCTTGGTATATCGATTAATAATGCCAAGAAAAAAATATCGAAAAAAAGAAGAGGTCTTGGCTCAAATTTACTTTTTAGAGAATCATTTTCACTCGGTTACAAACTCTCTGAAATACACTCAATTTCGTTAATGATAGACCACATTTCCAGCGCCGACATTGTAAAGCCTAATCCAGGTTTAACTGATATTGGAATTAGGTATGGTTATAAATTTTAAAAGACTATCTGAGTATAAGACCGAAGTTCTTAATATTAAATTCATTGCTTATTTAGATGAGTGAGTAACTTGTTTTATGTCAAAAAGAGAAAGCAAAAGGAACTATGATATTAGTTCTAAATGTAAAGAAATACTAAGAGGAAGTGTACAATCTATAGAAGCTTCTTATTTGTCTGACTTTAGGAGCTTTGAAGATCTGCTTATTCCCAAGAATTATGAACTGATAATGGCCACGGCACATATGCTAGGCGATCTTTCGAGTAGTTACCAAGCTCTAGTACTTATTAATTATAAGGAAAAAGAAATAATTATTGCAAATAGTGGTTCAAGATATGCCCCTATTAAACACATGTTACTGGATTTATTTGGTGCTTTGCGTTTTGCTCTGGGCTTCACTCCTTACAATGTACAAGAAGTGATAAAGGTAAACGAAATGCTATTAGATTCATTAGGCCCTCTCGCTGAAAATTATACTTTTCATTATACTGGCCACTCTATAGGGGGAGTAATAGCGCAGTGCGGTGCTGTACATATGAAAAAAAGTCTTAAAGAACGTGATCAAGCAAAAGCTATTTCCCAAGTTACTGCCATAACATTTGAAAACCCTGGTGCTAAAGCTTTAATAGAGAAACTTGATGTTGATAACGACATAAGTACAAACGGTTTTATTACGATTAATAATCGGCCAAATGTTATTAATAGTTGGGGCTCTCAATGTAGTCAAGTTTTCACTATTGTTCCTGATGCTCAGCCACCTATTCCATCTACGTATATAGGAAGGGTTTTTAAAAAATTAAAGCAATTCTCTTCTAAAAATTATGTATTTTCATATTTTACTAATGTATTTCAATTGGCAGAAATGGGACTCTCGCAATTACAAAAAGACCATGCTTTAGAACGGTTCAAAGAAGTTTGCATAGAGGAACGTGGATCTTACCTAGATCAGTCTGGCGTAACAGCTAGCTACGCAGAGATGTTTGAGCTGCCAATACTAGCTGATGGCTTCATAACTGAATTTGATTAACCCCAGCATCCGTAATAAGAGTCTAGTGAAAAATTCTAATACTGCAAATAAGCAATATTTGTTTAACCTGAATCAAGTTCAGAATGGACTTGCTACTCCACCTAAACGCTTTTAGTCATAAAGAATAAGCATTTAGACGAAATTACCATCGCTTCTTATGCCAAATTCAGGCTTGATAAGTTCCTAAATAACCCCAACTATGGATAAGATAAATATTAGATTTAGTTATGTCCGGCAAGAAATATAGTCATACCGGGCCTGATCCGGTATCTTCTTATCTACCTTCATATTGAACTCAGTGGGTTTGCATACCTCTTCAGCCAAGTAATCTTCTCCTATCTCAGAGATCCTAAAGTAAATTCAGGATGGCGGTGCGTACAGCGAGTCCCAGTATAAAACCATACGACTCTATTTCTATCCATAGTTCAGGTTAAATACCTAATATATAAGTAGATAAATTTAGTCAAAATAGGATATGATACAAATAATATCATATCCATTGACTTATAGGCGTTGATTATTATGCGTATTTTTATCCTTATCATTCTGTTTTTTTTATCTACTGCCACAGCAATAGGAGCATTTGATTCAGCTGAGTTTGCCCAAAATAAGGAGCTTCGAATTTTGCGTGTAACTCCAGAAGGAGAAGAAGATGTACAAGCAGGTAGGCAAATCGTCATTCAGTTTAATCGACCGGTGGTGCCAATTGGACGTATGGAACGCGATAATTCAGAAATCCCTGTTGTAATTGAACCTAGCCTCCAATGTCAGTGGCGTTGGTTAAATACCAGTGCGCTTTCTTGTAATTTGGATGAAAAAAATGCTCTTAGGGAAGCTACCAGCTATAAAATTACCATTAACCCAGGTATCAAAGCCGAAGATGGGTCAACTATCGCAGAGGCTTTTACCCACCAATTTACAACACAACGTCCTGATATCGTGTATGCTTGGTTTAGAAAATGGCTATCCCCAAGCGCTCCCGTTTTAAGGTTAACATTTAATCAGTCCGTAACTAAAGCGTCTGTACAATCTAGTCTATTTATTGTTGCAGCACAAGGTAGTAAGAAAAATTTCACACTAAAAGTTGAACCAGACCCAGATGACAGAGAGCAACCATCTTATCTTCCTATCCCAGGCACCAAGACGTTAGCTACTATAGATCAGACTAGCCCCCAGAAAAGTGATGAAGATTTGCAAAAAATTGGGGAGGATGAGGCAAGAAGAGTTTGGCTAGTCACGTCCGAACAAGAATTGCCACTAGATAGTTCTATTAGCCTTAAAGTCCTACCTGGCCTTGTTTCCGCGCTTGGTAACGAAAAAGGCACTGGCAACAGAGAGATTCTTCGGTTTCAAACGTTCCCCGAATTCTCGTTTTTGGGTATTAAATGTTATACTAATGAAGATGATTCAAATTCAATTCTGATTACACCTGGCAAAGCGGAACCACAAAAATTATGTAATCCTATGCGCGGAGCAGCAATGGTATTTAGCACTCCGGTATTACGTTCTCAGATAAAAAACAATATTCTCTTTAATCCACCCCTTGATGTAAACGCTAGTAGTCCAGACGTTTGGGCGAATAGTGAAGATTATTCTAGCCTTTGGCAAGAGCATCAAAAAGATAGAACATATGAAATTTGGCTACCTGTTGGACTTAAAGCAATTACTGATTACAATTTAAAAACTCAAACCATTGATGAAAACAAAGAAATAGGTAAAACAGATTTACAAGATGAATTTGGTCGCTCCTTGCAAAAGCCAATCGACATAAGTTTTAAGACAAATCATCGAAAGCCAAATTTTGAAATAATCCATAATAACGCAGTAATAGAAGCTAAAATTGAGAGCGAAGTGCCCTTGTATGTAAATAATTTGAATAAAATCACTTTTAATTATCGTAAATTATCGCCCAATGGTGCAGAAGCTGGTCTTTCATCAACTCAAGAGCTTCCAAACGTTCAAGACGTGCAGTTTGCAATCCCTTTCAAAATTCGTCAAATGTTAGCTGGAAAAAGTGGAGCAGTTTATGGACAATTAAGCACAGAACCTTTGGTTACTAAATCACCTGATAGTCATCGTTTATTTGCTCAAGTCACACCATATCAATTGCATGTAAAATTAGGACATTTTAACAGTACCGTCTGGGTTACAGATCTAGCAACTGGTCAACTTGTTGATGATGCAAAAGTTAGTATCTACAAAGATAAACTCACTGAATTAAGTGCTGGCAAAGAATTACTATCGGAGGCAGTTACCTCTTCTGATGGTATTGCGATATTAGCCGGTATGGAAAAACTTGATCCGATGCTTGACCTTTATAGCAGCTGGCGAGATGAAGATGACAAATTATTTGTCCGTGTCGATAAAGATGGAGAAATGGCACTCATGCCAATTAGCTATAATTTTATTATTGATTCTTATCGATCCGTCGGAGAAAGTGTTTACTATAATACTAAAAAACTTTACGGGCATATTATAACATGGGGAACAACTGCTCAGGGAATTTATCGAACTGGCGATACTATGCAATACAAGCTCTATGTTCGTAACCAGGACAACAAAACTTTAACTGCTGCACCAAAAAATGGCTATAATCTTGAGATTATTGACCCGGTAGGTAATAAAGTCCATGAAATCAAAGAACTGTCTCTTAATGAGTTTGGCTCTTACTCAGGAGAATTCACTGTTCCAAAACAAGCATCGGTAGGCTGGTACCAATTTCGTTTAACAGCCGATTTTGCTAATAAAAAATCAACCAATGAACAAGAAGCGGAAAAGCTTACATGGTATCCTATCAGAGTCTTGGTTAGCGATTTTACTCCTTCTCCATTCAAAGTGACTAATCAAATAAATGGAGATCTATTCAATTCTCAAGCAGATGTACAAGTTTCTACTCAGGCAAAACTACATTCTGGTGGCGCCTATACAGATGCAAATGTACGTATCACAGCGATGCTTGAAAGTAAGGTATTTACCTCAAAAGATCCAATAGCTAAGGATTTTATTTTTGGCAGTTATGTGGGTGAATATTACCAAAATCAAGTATTCCAAAAAATAGATCGTATTGATAACAAAGGAGAAAACTCCATTCTGTTTAAATTGCCTAAACAAAATATCTATTATGGTCGGCTAATGTTTGAAAGCTCAGTGCAAGATGACCGGGGTAAGTACGTTTCGTCTCAAACCTATGCAGATTATGCGGGCGTAGATCGTTTTGTTGGCCTTAAAACGAAAGATTGGATTTTTGAAACTAGTAAGCCTGCTAATATCGATTACCTTGTCACTGACGAGCTTGGCAAACCAGTAGTAGGCACAAAAGTCGCCATTACAATTGAAAAACAAGAAACAAAAGCCGCAAAAGTAAAAAGTGCTGGGAATAGCTACTTAACGGAATTTACCAACCATTGGGTACCAAAAGGTGGTTGTACGGGAGATTCACAAAATGTTTCAAATATTTGTGAATTCAATCCAAAAGAACCTGGCTATTATCGTGCTATTGCTAGTATTAAGGATACCAAAGGTGCTGATCATAGTACTAGTATATATATGTATGTAGTTGGTAATGGACATGTCCTATGGAATGAATCGAATGATTATTCTTTGGAAATTATTCCAGAAAAATCAACATATAAAGTAGGTGACAAAGCAAGGTATCTTATCAAGAACCCTTATCCAAATGCTCAAGCTCTTATAACCATAGAACGTTATGGAGTAATTGATCATTTTGTCCAAACTCTTGAAGGCAGCACTCCAATTATCGAATTTGAAATTAAGCCTGATTATATTCCAGGATTCTATTTGTCTGTCGTCGTATTCTCGCCACGTGTTGATCAGCCTATTGAGGGGCAATTAGATCTTGGCAAACCATCGTTTAGAATTGGCTATCTGACTGTGCCAATCAAAGATCCGTATAAAGAAATTCTAGTTACTGCCAAAACAGATCATCAAGTTTATAAACCGCGCGATAGAGTAAAACTTACACTTCATGCAGAGCCAAAATTCAAAGACAAAAAAGAACCTATTGAGATAGCCGTGGTCGTGATTGATGAGTCTGTGTTTGATTTAGTCGCAGGGGGTAAATCTTATTTTGACCCTTATGAGGGATTTTACAATTTAGATGGTCTTGATTTACGTAATTACAGTTTGCTTACACGCTTGGTTGGCAGACAGAAATTTGAAAAAAAAGGTGCAAACCCTGGAGGTGACGGTGGTTCTGATTTAGCTATGCGTAACCTATTTAAATTTGTCAGTTACTGGAATCCGTCTATAAAAACAGACGCCATGGGTAACGCCAAGGTTGATTTTGAAGTGCCTGATAATTTAACTGGCTGGCGTGTTTTAGCTTTAGCAGTGACTCCATCAGATAGGATGGGTCTTGGCGATATAAACTTTAAGGTCAATAGACCAACCGAAGTTCGCCCAGTAATGCCGAATCAGGTTACAGACGGCGATAGCTTTGAGGCTGGCTTTAGTGTGATGAATCGTACTGATAAAAAACGAGATATAGTGGTAAATATTAAGGCTAGTGGGTCTTTATATGATAAAAAACTTCCAGCTACCCTAAATAAAAAAATAACATTAGAACCGTACAAACGCACTACAGTATGGATGCCAATACAAACAAAACTAGTCGGGACTACAAAAGAAGGTGAATTAGGTAAAATTACCTTCCAAGTAACAGCTAAAGATTCGAGGGATGGCGATAAATTAGAGCATATTCTGGTTATAAATAAACGAAGGTCACTGGAAATATCTACAAATTATGGGACAACAAATCAGGATAAAGTTGAAGAATCTATCAAATTTCCTAAAGAAATTCATACTGACATAGGTAGTGTTAGTATTGTCGCCTCCCCTTCTGTAATTGGCAATATAGATGGCGCATTCAAATATTTACGTGACTATCCATATACGTGCTGGGAGCAAATTTTGACTAGGGGGGTAATGGCTTCTCATTATATTAATCTACGTGCTTATATGCCAACAGATTTTGAATGGAAAGATGCCAAACAATTGCCAGAAGAAACTTTAAAAATGGCTGCAAACTTCCAGGCTCCTAATGGTGGTATGGCATATTTCATACCAAAAGACCAATATGTCGATCCATATTTAACCGCTTACACCGCCATTGCATTCAATTGGATGAAAAAAAGTGGCTACAGCATACCAGATGAAATTATAAATAAATTGCATGGTTATCTTGATAATTTCTTAAAGCACGATACTTACCCTGACTTCTACGATAAAGGCATGGCATCTACCGTACGTGCTGTGGCACTAGCAGCTCTTGCTCAAAATGATAAAATAAGCTTAGCCGACCTAGAACGTTATCGTCCACATGTGGCACAAATGAGTCTGTTTGGGAAAACTTATTTCTTACAGGCTGCAATGCATGTAAAAGGGGGAGAGAATTTTGTTACTGAAATATCTAAACTCATCTTATCCAATGCTAGTCAATCTGGTGGCAAGTTTACCTTTAATGAACAACTAGATGATAGCTACAGTAGAATTTTATCTAGCCCGCTGCGTGAAAACTGCGCTATACTTTCGACCTTTATTGAATTAGGAGAACAGAAAGAAGGAAAAGAACTAGTTGAAGACATTCCATATAAATTAGTTCGTATGATCACGGAGGCGCGTGGCAGCAAGACACATTGGGAAAATACACAAGAAAATCTATTTTGTCTTAATGGACTGGTTGATTATGCAAGGGTATATGAAAACATAAAACCAGATATGAATGTTACTGTTGCATTAGATAATAAAAAATTTGGTGAGACCAAATTTACTGATGCCGAAGAAACTCCAGTTACTTTTATAAAAAAGATTGAATCAACTGATCCTGGAAGAGACGTAAAAGCAACTATTATCCGCAAGGGAGATGGAAGGCTTTATTATACAACTCGTGTCAGTTTTGCCCCACTTAAGGAACAAGATAGTTACACCAATTCTGGCATTGAAATCAAAAGAGAATATAGCGTGGAGAGGCAAGGTAAATGGGAACTACTTAAATCACCTTCAGAACTCAAACAGTCTGAATTGGTTAGGGTTGATATATTTCTTTCATTGCCGACTGCAAGAAATTTTGTTGTCGTTAACGATCCAATTCCAGGTGGACTAGAACCAGTAAACCGTGATTTAGCAACCACCTCTATCGTAGATGCAGACAAAGGAAACTTTACAGCGACAAGTGGCTCGTGGTGGTTCAAATATTCAGACTGGATTTCGTATAACGTATCGCGGTGGAGTTTCTATCATAAAGAACTACGTCATGATTCTGCTCGTTTCTATTCTGATTACCTACCAGCAGGAAACTATCATTTGTCATATACCACACAAGCCATTGCGCCTGGTAATTTTGTTATCATGCCAGTACACGCAGAGGAAATGTATGATCCAGATATTTATGGCAAAGGTATTACAGAGCAGCTTAAGGTACATCAACAACAATGATACATAAACCATATACTGGTAAATTTTTCAAATGGTCTTGTCTGTCCTTGATCCTTGGTTTAGTTATCTTTATTGGCAAAACTATTTCAGACTTTACCTCACCATACATGGAGTTTCACGCTGTCCGCTCCGATGCTAGTAATTTACAAATTTTGGACCGTAATAATAAACCACTTACTTTTTCATATCAAACTCGCTGGAATACACACGATAATATAGCACTACATGAAATACCAGAATCATTCCAACAAGCTTTTATATTAGCTGAGGATAAACGTTTTTTTAAACATCATGGTGTTGATTGGCAAGCAAGGGCTAGCGCCCTATCGGAACGTATTTGGTCTAGTAACAAGTCCCGCGGGGCAAGCACAATTACCGAACAGGTAGTCCGGATGTTGCACCCTAGAGCACGTTCTTATTGGTCAAAATGGATCGAAGGACTAGAGGCAATTGCTTTGGAAACGCAAGTGAGTAAAAGTGATATACTTGAGTTTTATTTAAACCAAGTGCCTTATGCTTCAAATAGAAGAGGTGTAGTTCAAGCAGCACGGTTTTATTTTGATCGCGACCTAAACACTCTAAGCATTAAAGAAACTCTAGCTTTGGCTGTTCTGGTAAGAGCTCCATCAAAATTTGACCTCTATGGAGGCAAAGTACAAATTGAGGATTCCATTAATCGTTTAGCAAAAAAACTGGTGGAATATAATATTCTTGATTCAGAATCACTTATTAATCTGAAAAAACATAATCTTATCCTAAGTGTCGCAAAGACGCCAACATCGTCTTTTCATTTTGTCAATTATGTAAGAGAACACATAGGAAATCAATCTGCTTGGAATCAGACTAAAATAGTTACTACACTAGATAGCAACCTACAACAATTTATTAATGATCTGCTTGAAAATCGTCTAAAATCATTGTCATCAAAAAATATTAATAATGCCGCTGCCATTGTAATAGATAGCAAAACCAATGAGATTATCGCTTGGGTTTCCGTCGGTTCTCGGTGCAAAGAAACAATGAATAAGGCTTCTGGGTGCCTAATTGATATGGTAACTGCTCCACGCCAGCCTGGTTCATCTCTTAAACCATTTTTATATGGTGCCGCACTTGAAAAAGATTGGACAGCAGTAACGATAATAGAGGACTTACCTTATTCAAATAGGGTTGGTCAAGGTATTCACCATTTCCATAATTACAGCAATTCATACTACGGGAAGGTAACACTTCGAACTGCTCTTGGTAATTCTTTAAATATACCAGCATTGCACACAATTAACTATGTTACGCCCGAAAAATATTTGTTTATTTTACAAAATCTAGGCTTCAAAAGTTTAACGCAGGCTGCAGATTATTATGACGAAGGTCTAGCATTAGGTAACGGAGAAGTAACACTATTTGAATTAGCACAGGCCTATTCAACATTTGCAAATCGCGGGATATTCTCACCACTTAAAATCACCTTTTATCGAGATGCCCCATCAGATAAAAAACGCATTTACTCAGATGAAGTATCTTCTTTGATAGGTAATATTCTCTCTGATCCTTGGGCAAGGAATCTTGAATTTAGTCGAGGCAGTGTACTGAATCTACCAACCCAAACAGCAGTAAAAACTGGTACATCAAATGATTACCGTGACGCTTGGGCAGTTGGCTATAATTATAGATATGTTGTTGGAATATGGATGGGAAATGCCGATTATAGCGCAACAGATGGGATTACTGGTTCATTAGGACCATCTCTTGCATTACGTGGTATTTTTAATGAGCTCACTAAAAATACCGAAACCGCACCGCTTTATATTAGCCCGAAATTAGTGGCAAAAGATGTATGCATAAATCCTGAGGACTTAGAAAATCATACTCTAAATTGTGCAATGCATACCGAGTATTTCCTGCCAGAAGAAGAAAAATCCCCAGTTGAACTTACTACTAACAAAATAGATATTTTTCGTCCAGCCAATGGCCTGGAAATGGCCATTGATCCACGCATACCGCATAACAAGCAAGCATTTGAGATGCGCCTATCAGGAGCTTTAGAAACAGATACAGTCGAATGGGTTATAGACAACGAAAAACATGCTCCTACATTAGGAATAACATTCTTGTGGCCCACAAAAATAGGTAAGCATTACGTAGAAGCTATAATATGGCGTAATGGCCAAGTTTTAACCAAAACAGAGAAGCATGCTTTTAATGTAAAATAACCGGCTCGATTAGTAGCGTTTACTTACAAATTAATTTAATTGAGCTAGGTATACTGAGTTAGGAATAAAGCCTATTAATACTAGTAAGCAACAAAGTAGGCTAATTTAAATCTATTTATTTAACCCCAACTATGGATAGATAAATATTAGATTTAGTTATGTCCAGCAAGAAACACAGTCATACCGGGCTTGATCCGGTATCTTCTTATCTAATGTCAGCTGAACTCAGTTGGTTTCGCCTGTCTCTTCAGCCAAGTAATCTTCTCCTATCTCATGTCATCCTGAAGTAAATTCAGGATGACGGTGCGTACAGCGAGCTCCAGTATAAAACCATACGACTCTCTATTCCTTATCCATAGTTCAGGTTATTTAATCTTTTAAAATCATTCTTAATTTTATGGGAAGATGATTTTTTACAATCACTTTATTCGTTCAATAACATTACAACTTAACTAGTAATAGGTAGTCTCTCCGTCAAAACTCTAAATTTTTGATATAATTTCAAGAATTTCAAAAATAAATCACCGCACATTCATTTTTT
>NZ_JARJFB010000038.1:0-12262 GCF_034554655.1 Candidatus Megaera venefica | reverse complement strand
AAAAAATGAATGTGCGGTGATTTATTTTTGAAATTCTTGAAATTATATCAAAAATTTAGAGTTTTGACGGAGAGACTAAATAGAGAGGTTAGATTTATGTGGATACCAGAAATAAAAAAAGAAAGAAACGAGAGTTACGAGTACCCTATCTAGTCCTTCTGTAAATGCTCCTGTGTTGTTTCTATACTTATATATTGTCATGGTTTAATGACGTTGCTTCTAATAAGCTAAAATTAGTTCTGTAGATACATTTGATTTGCGTACATTTTTCAATTACAATGAGTTTATCAACTTTATAGAGATAATTTATGATTGGAAAATTTGGCATTGCTAATTTAGACTATTATCCCGCTCGGTGAGCTTGCTACCGACGAGCTCCGCTACGTGGCTAAATATTCACCAATAATATCAACTATTTTATCTCCCTCTTCAAATTCTATCGCCAATATTGCTTCTGGTGAAAAATGCTCTCTTAAAGCCAATTTAATAAAATTATCGTTGCATACTTGTGCTATAAAATCCGCAACTCTAGCCAACGCCTCTGCATGTCTAACCAATTCAGCATCTACAAATTGTCTAGCAAGTTGTTGTGCATTAAAACAAGTTGTTGGAGCAGATGTAGCAGCTGACACCCCAACAGCAACGTCTGAATTATTGCTTAAGCCTGAATTATCTTCAGCTTTCTCTGCCTTTATTTTTTCCCCTTTAAATTTAAGAGCACATCCAGATAATATTTGTTCTTGGATGGGAAAAATGGCGGAAGCATAAGTTTTTTGCACCTCAATTTTACTCAGTAAAAAACTATCAGTTATATTCATATACTCAATGATTATTTTAGGAACTCCCCAAGCATATATGTGTTTGCAAAGAAACTTACTTAATTCACTAATATAATGATATTTCCTTGTTTCAAGTAACTCTGAGAAACAAGGCAACAATTTTTGGTTAAATTCTAAACCTAGCTGCATATTTGATGCTGTGTAGCGCACTATCTCAGTTATACTAGTAGCCCCAGAGGTATCACCATTATCATACCCATAATTTAAATGCTCTAAATTTGGCATGTTTGATATCCATTTTTTAAACTTGCTTTTCACCAAGGGCATGTCAACTATTCCTGCCCCGGTTAGTTCTAAATACTCAATCTTGCTAGTATCAATTTGCTCTAATGCTTCTACTAATTGTTCATCCAATAATAAGCCCTCTATACCCAGAGCTCTTAGAGGGCTAGAAAGATTTTTTGCTACCATTTTTATAACTACTTTGAGCGCTTCTCGTTGCAGCAGTTCGTCTCTTGCTCCTATTTTCATGGAAGATGAAGGACGAATGTTAACATAAAATACATTCTGTAAAATATCCTTAAATACACTAAATAGTTGATCTTTTTCTTGTTGAGTTGCTATTCCTATGGTAGTAGAAGACCTAACAAAAAGATTTATTTTATATAATGAATCACTATGCATTCTCTCAAGTGCGCTATGTAAAAAAAGCCAATTATCTCCCCCGAAGTTTATCATTTCGCTTCTGAAGTTTTTCGCGCTCCCTGCTTTTGTAACATCTCTTAAACTTTGGGTTTTTGACATACTCTTCCTTCATATTTACTAAAACTAAGCTTTTGCTAACCTGTATATAAGAATTATTACTATATATTAAGTATAAAGTCAAGACTTAGTTTTACAGACACCATAAATTACGTGTTTGTTGCATGAATCGTTGCCTTTTAAAAAATAACTAAAAAGCCGATCACATTTTTGGTTTATTTTTACAATCGAAAACTCTTGCTTTGTTATTAATAGATCTTTTAAATATTAAGCTTACCATCAACGCAAGATAGTTTGATCTTATCACCGCTAATATAAGATCCAGCTAATATTTTCTTTGCCAGACTATTCTGCACTTCTTTTTGAATAATTCTTTTTAGCGGCCGAGCACCAAAAGCTGGGTCATAACCCTTATCGCCCAGATACTCTACAGCACTCTCATCATATTCAAGGTTAATATTCTGAGTCGCTAAAATATTTTTTAATTCATTAAGTTGGATTTTTACGATCTCATTCATGTGAGACCTGTTCAAACGATGAAACAATATTATCTCATCAAGACGATTCAAAAATTCTGGTCTAAAGGCCGCTTGAACATACTCCATCACTTGGTCTCGGACTAAAGCAGTATCTTCACCATCAGCTTGATTGACAAGCACTTCTGAACCAAGATTTGAAGTAAGAACTATTATTGTATTTTTAAAATCTACCACATGACCTTGGCTATCTGTCAGACGCCCTTCATCCAAAATTTGTAACATCACATTAAAAATATCAGGATGAGCTTTCTCGATTTCATCAAATAATATGATTTGATATGGTCGTCTACGAACTGCTTCCGTCAATGCACCACCTTGTTCATATCCAACATAACCAGGAGGTGCCCCAATCAACCTTGCTACTGCATGTTTCTCCATATATTCTGACATATCGAACCTTAGTACTGCACTGCGATCACTAAATAAAAATTCAGCCAGAGCCTTGGTGAGCTCAGTCTTACCTACACCTGTTGGACCAAGAAATAAAAATGAACCGAGTGGTCGGTGTTGATCGGCGATACCAGCACGAGACCTGCGTATAGCATCACTAACTGCTTCTATAGCATCATCCTGACCTATTACTGTCGCTTGTAGGTTTTTTTCCATCGTAAGCAGTTTATCTCGTTCACTCGAAAGCATACTATCAATTGGAATTCCAGTGATTTTAGAAACAAGAGTGGCTATATCTTCTTCTGTCACTCTTTCTTTCAAAAGCTTATTATCAGTTTGTTCTTCAGCAGATTTTAGCTTTGCTGTTATTTCTGGAATCACACCATATTTTAACTCACTAGCCCTGGTAAGGTCACCCCTTCTTTCAGATTTTTCAAGTTCTATTTTGGCATTTTCGAGATCTTCTTTTAATTTTTGTGCAGATAACATCTTGTTCTTTTCAGCTAACCATTTTGAGCTTAAATCCATTGATTTAGCCTCAAGCTCTGAGAGCTCTGAAGTTAATTTAGTAACTTTCTTTTTTGAATTATCGTCTTTTTCTTTCTTCAATGCCGATAGTTCTATCTTTATTTGAATAACCTTGCGATCAAGCTCATCTAATTCTTCAGGTTTACTAGACACCTCTATCTTTAAACGACTTGCAGCTTCGTCAAGCAAATCAATTGCTTTATCAGGTAAAAATCGATCAGTGATGTATCTGTTTGATAGAGTAGCAGCAGCAACTATGGCACCATCAGAAATAGTGACGCCATGATGCAACTCGTATCGATCTTTTATTCCTCGCATAATTGAAATTGTATCGACAACGCTTGGTTCCGCAACATATACCGCCTGAAAGCGTCTTGCTAGCGCCGTATCTTTCTCAATATATCTTCTATATTCATCCAGCGTGGTTGCACCAATACAATGTAGTTCACCTCTGGCAAGCATTGGTTTTAATAAATTTGAAGCATCCATTGCTCCATCAGTTTTTCCCGTACCAACAAGAAGATGTAGCTCATCAATAAATAATATAATCTCGCCGCTAGACTCTTTTATTTCCTTTAATACTGCTTTTAAGCGTTCCTCAAATTCTCCTCGAAATTTTGCCCCAGCAATTAGAGCTCCCATGTCTAGTTCAAAAATTTTACAATTCACTAGCGATTCTGGGACATCCTTATGGTATATCCTCTGAGCAAGACCTTCAATAATTGCAGTTTTACCAACACCAGGCTCGCCAATTAAAACAGGATTATTCTTTGAACGACGAGAAAGAACCTGAATTGCTCGCCTTATCTCCTCGTCCCTACCTATTATGGGATCAATTTTTCCTTCCATAGCAAGCTTTGTTACGTCTCTACCGTATTTTAACAATGCATCATAACTTTCCTCAGCTGATTCACTATCAGCTGTCCTTCCCTTGCGCATGGCTAAAATTGCTGCTGTAGTTTTTTTTGAATCAATACCGAATTCTGCAAGAATTTTACCAACAATGTTCTTATCATATGTAAGGGCTTCAAACAATCTCTCTATTGTAACAAAACTGTCTTTATTTGTTGTAGCAAGTGCTAAAGATTTTTCAAGTAGCTTAAGCGAATCTGAGGAAATGCTTACTTGCCCCCCTCCACCACTTATTTCTATACTTGGCATACGTGCTAGTTCTTCTTCAGCTCTTGTTAAAATAAGATTAGTGCTCACCCCAAGAGAAGCAAGGAGGTTCCTTATTACTTCCTGTTCCTCTGCCACAAGAGTGACAAGAAAATGTATTGGTAAAAGTTGTTGGTGATTATTTTTTGCCGCTAACATCTGGGCACTAGAAATCACAGCTCTTGCTGCGGAGGTAAATTTTTCAATATTCATATAATATAACCGTATAAATTTTGCTTATACAAGTTATATATGCACTAAACCAAAAAAATCAATTGACCCAAGTTTTATATTGATAGAATTTTTAAATCTTAGATTGAATCATTGGTGATTTAATTTACAGAGAATAGGGTTGAGTTAGTCCTAAGATGATTTATTTTCTTTTTACGACTTAATTCGCCAGCCTTTATCAATGAGTTTAACTAGAATGAAATACATTATTCCATTGGATATCATAAGAAACAGTATGCCCCCTGTAATATTACCGTCCGCTTTATCAGTCAAACAATACCTAAAACCATCGATAATATAGAAAAAAGGATTCAATAAATTAATTTGCTGAAAGATAGGAGGCAATGACTGGACAGAGTAAAAAGTACCAGACAAAAAAGATAGAGGCGTGATCAAGTAACTCGTAATGGCCGAATGTTGGTCAAAGGAATTAGAAATCAACCCAGAAAGTAGCCCTAATTTTCCAAGCAAAGTGCATGATGCAAGTACATAAAAAACTAACAAAAACGGGTGCGCTAGGGTATAGTCAACAAACGGTATAAGAGCAATAGCAACAGCTATTCCAACAAATACTCCTCTAAGCACAGCACCAATGGTAAATGCTATTATGATTTCAACACTACCAAATGGAGGAGTTAAAATATCAGAAATATAGCCTAACATTTTACTCATAATAAAAGAGGATGAACTATTAGCAAAAGCATTTTGTACTATACTCATAGCTATTAAGCCATAGCCCATAAAATCAATAAATTTAATACCAGAAATGGAAGCCTTATGGTTACCTATAGCAAGAACAAAAACTGCTAAGAAAATTAATGCCGAAACTACTGGAGTGAAAATAGTTTGGTGATAAACTCGCAGGAATCTCTTTATCTCCCGTAAAGTCAGGCTATAAGTACCGTACCAATTTATCTTTTCCATAATAATGACTATTAATTTTTTGTAGATTATGATATATTGCGCGAGGATTTTTATCAATAATAATTAAATATTACGCATTGTCTGCAAGTCAGCCTGACACAATGCTGTCATGATTGTAAGATAAAAAAATGGTATAATGGGAAAGTTAAGTGGCGCGCGTTCAAGGTAACTCTTTAAGATAATGCAATAAATTAGTATTACTATAAATATATCAAAAATGTCAAAGAAGCTATACATAAAGACATATGGTTGTCAGATGAATGTCTATGATTCGCTGAAAATGCAAGAATTATTGACCCCATTTGGTTTTGAAGCTACTGGGACGCCAGATGACGCTGATATGTTTATTCTCAATACTTGCCATATTCGAGAAAAAGCTTCTGAAAAAATGTATTCTGAGCTTGGAAAAATAAAGCTTATAAAAGATACCAGAAAAAAAACCGGTCTTGCTACTATTATTACTGTTGCAGGGTGCGTTGCACAGGCTGAAGGAGAAGAAATTTTTAGGAGAGCTCCTTATGTCGATATAATTGTTGGTCCTCAGTCTTATCATACATTACCAGATTTGATAGCAAAATTAGCTAGAGCTCAAAAGCACCTAATTGAACTTGATTTCATTGAAGAAGAGAAATTTGATAATTTACCACAAGGTTTTGAGAGTCAAGGAGCGAGTGCATTTGTTTCAGTTCAAGAGGGTTGTGATAAATTCTGTACCTTCTGCGTAGTACCTTACACAAGAGGAGCAGAATTTTCACGGCCAGTTGAACAAATTTACCGAGAGTCTCTAGCCCTAGTTTCAAAAGGGGCCAAAGAAATTCACCTGCTTGGCCAGAATGTTAATGCTTATCACGGTAAAGCCAGCAATGAAAAAAATTACACTCTAGCAGATTTAATTCGCCATGTTTCCACAATCAATGGCCTAGAACGCATACGATATATGACGTCTCACCCGACTGACATGAGTGATGATCTAATTGCACTTCATGGCCTAGAGAAAAAATTAATGCCATTTTTGCATCTGCCTGTTCAGTCTGGATCTAACAAAATATTAAAAGCAATGAACCGGAAACACACTAGGGAAGATTATTTTACAATTATCAATAAACTTAAAACTGCTCGCCCTGACATAGTGATGTCCTCTGATTTTATTGTTGGATTTCCTGGAGAAACCGATGAAGATTTTGCAGATACAATGGATCTTGTTAAACGGGTGAAATTTGGCCAGTGCTTTTCCTTTAAATATAGCCCAAGGCCTGGAACCCCTGCAGCAGCAATGGCTATGGTACCAGAAAATATAAAGACCGAAAGATTAGCTATCTTACAAAAAGAATTATTCAAACAACAGCTTGAATTTAATGAGTCATGTGTTGGCAAAATTATGCCGGTATTATTTGAAAAAGATGGTAAGTTTGATGGTCATATTGGTGGAAAAACACCTTACATGCAATCTGCTTATATTAGTGATGCCGATAAAAATTTGATAGGTAAGATTGTAAACGTCAAAATCACTAAAGGTTCGGCAATTAGTGTTACAGGCAATATATTTATATGATATTAAGATTTATTATATTGACTACAAAAACAGCACTGTTCCTCGGTATGATAGGGGCAGCAATTTTGATGTATATAATATACCATTACACCAAAGACTTGCCTGATTATTCTCAGCTAAAAAAATATTACCCTCCTTCCATTACTAGAATGTATTCCGCTGATGGTAAACTCATAGAAGAATTTGCCAGAGAGCATCGCATATTTGTACCTATTAGCTCCGTTCCAAAAGCGCTAACACAAGCATTTATCGCAGCTGAGGATAAGAACTTTTATAGTCACGAAGGTATTGATATTTTTAGTATCTTCAGAGCAGCAATAACTAATATTTCTCACATTATCAATAAACGCCGTCCTGAAGGCGGCTCAACTATTACACAACAGGTCGTAAAAACTTTTTTACTTTCTCCAGAACGTTCTTTTGAAAGAAAAATCAAAGAAGCTATTCTTTCCTACAGACTTTCACAAGTATTTACTAAAGATGAAATCTTAGAGTTATATTTAAATCAAATATTTCTTGGGAAAAGTGCCTATGGCGTAGCATCAGCTGCATTAAACTACTTTAATAAATCAATCGAAGAACTGACAATCAGTGAGTGTGCAGTCCTTGCTTCCCTACCTAAAGCACCTTCGCAATATAACCCAGAAAAAAACTATAAAAGGGCTGTTGAGCGGAAAAATTACGTGATAGGTAGAATGTATGATGATGGTTACCTAACTAAAGAAGAAGCAAAGCAAGCAATTGATGAGCCAATAAAACTAGCTAAATTTGATAAAGCACTGACTATAGACGCTGATTTCTACGCTGCAAAAGTAAGAGAAGAAGTGATTGAAATGTTTGGCGAGGAATATTTCTACACCGCTGGTCTTACAATTATGACATGCGTTGACTCCAAAATGCAAAAAGCAGCTACCAACGCACTAAGGTTTGGTCTTAAAGCATACGATATGAAAAGGGGTTATCGTGGTTCTTTGCAAAATATTGATCTTAAAGATTGGCAGGAAACTCTTAAGAAAATACCAAGTCCTTATGGGCTTTTACATTATAAACTAGCTGTTGTACTAGATGTTGCTGATACTCAAGCTAAGATTGGGCTTAGCAACGGATCTTCTGCTTTTATTTACTTAAAAGATATGAGCTGGACTGCAACTAATATCAAATCTGTAAAGAAAATATTAAAACCCGGCGATGTAATAGCTGCTGAAGTAATTGACAAGAAGTATTTTTTACAACAGATACCAGAAATTAATGGCGGCATCATGGTAATAGAGCATGAAACAGGCCGTGTCTTAGCAGCTGAAGGAGGTTATGATTTTAGTGTAAGTAAGTTTGATCGAACAACTCAAGCTAAACGCCAACCAGGATCTCTTATCAAACCATTTGTATATATGGCTGCGCTAGAGAATGGAGCAAAACCAACCGATATTTTTGATGATTCACCAATAGATGTCTACCAAGGTCCGGGCCTCCCTATATGGAGACCAAAAAATGACAATGGTAAATTTCTTGGACCAATAACGTTAAGGAAAGGGATAGAAAAATCTCGCAATCTAATTACAGTTAGAGTTGGTCAATTTGCTGGCCTTGGTAAAGTTGCAGCACTTATCCGCAGGTTCGGTATTACTGATAGTCCAAAAGTTGTTCATTCTATTGTCCTTGGAGCAATAGAAACTACTTTAGAAAAAATGACGATTGCCTTTAGTATTATTGCTAATGGTGGAAAAGGAGTTGAGCCACAATTCATTGAGTTAATAAAAGACCGTAAAGGTAACGTAATTTATAAGAGAGATTACACTGAATGCCCAGAATGCAAATCCAACACAGCACTCTCCATAAATAATACAGAAGCTCCTACAATACATAAGACTGAATCGCCTGTTATTATAGATGAAGCTACCAATTATCAAATGATATCATTGTTGAAGGGAAGTGTGCAGCGTGGTACCGCGTCTGGAGCAAAGCACTTACCTTACGTTATTGCTGGAAAAACAGGAACAACAAACAAAGCTAAAGATGTGTGGTTTGTAGGATTTACGCCCAAAATAGTTGTTGGGACATATGTTGGATACGATAACCCAAGAAGCTTAGGAAATTCGGCTTATGGCTCTGTTTATGCTTTACCGGTATTCGTGCATTTTATGACTAATGGCTATAACTTCCCATCTGTAGATTTTGCAGTACCAAACTCAATAAGGCTTGAATCTATTGATTATGAGACGGGGAAACCATCATCAGCCCCAGGAGCAATAATTGAAGCCTTGAAAGTAAATGGCTATAATCCTAAAATCAGTCCAAAAAATGAAGAAGCTGCTAATGAGCCAGTTTCTCCAATTACCAACATGGAAGATTTGGACAACTCAGAAGAAATTTATTAATAGCTTTCTTAACTATTTTACTTGTAATCGCTAACATACCATTGTTACACTAAAATAAAATTAAATATTTTTATTTTAGGTAATCATTATGTCTAAAGATGACGATCGTTCAGAGCTTGAAAAAAGGCTACAACAAGAACGTATCAAAGAATTGGAACAAATGCGTAAGGGTAAGATTGATCTAGGTAAATTCCAAGAGGTTAATGACTCATTGGGCAACAAAATAGTAGATCAACAATCCAATTTTACTGCAAAAGGTAAAAAGGTATCTGGTGTTTCTGCTGGATATATCGCGACTCAATCTGGTACAGGTGAAACTTTTATCTTAAAACATTTTTATAAAAGTAATGCTGATTGTTTACTTGAACCAGATGTGGCAAAGAGAAGACAAGCTTTAGCTGATAGAAAAGATGGAGTAAGAGAACTTTTTGGCTCCACTATGTATCAATTTCTTTTATATGACAGAGCCCCAAAAGAAGAAT
Source organism: Candidatus Megaera venefica (assembly GCF_034554655.1). Lineage (NCBI taxonomy): Bacteria > Pseudomonadati > Pseudomonadota > Alphaproteobacteria > Rickettsiales > Rickettsiaceae > Candidatus Megaera > Candidatus Megaera venefica. The sequence goes on along the minus strand of NZ_JARJFB010000038.1, from coordinate 2,542 downwards.
TGGTAACTCCAGACAAGGATAATCCAAACTCATTATACGTACGATCGAAGTTTTTTAAAGATGTTGTATCAATGGCAGACTTTAGCGGGGACTCTTCCTTTGACCCAGGCAGTAGTAAGCTTAAAAAAGTTGAAGGATTTGAAAAATTAGTCGCTTCTTGCCATATGCTTGGTGAGCTTGATTATCATGCTAATAACATCATGGTACAAAAACAAAAAGATGAAAATGGTAAAGACCATTACGTTTTTACTAAAATTGACCATGGGAGATCATTGGTAGCCTTTAATCAAGATTTTGGGGCTATGATAGATAAAACAGCTGAAACTTTTAGGTCTTTTGCCTACGATCAAGCCATTGAAGATGGCAATTTATCATTTAACATAGATAAATTTTCTCAGTCATTAAAACAAATGTCTAGTCAATTCAGCGCAGATCAAATCGATGCAATGGTTGATCAAAAAATAGCTGAATTAAAAAAGGCTGGTTTTGACCCTAATGGATTAACTGCTCAATACGCCTTTGGCAACGACGTTTCAAAACAAACTTCTAAACCAATTACTAGCTTTGAGGATTTAGCATCAACTTATAAAGATTTATTAAAAAAGAATCTAAGTAATATGCAAGAAATCTCAAAGCAAACTGAGATTATTACCAAATTTACAGGCGTTAGCGAAACCTTTAAAAATGGTGGGTGGCTCCAGGAGTTTGCTGAATCTCCTATCAAAGATCCTGTGGCTTATGCCGCTCATAATAACATAAAAATAGAAGGAAAGAATGCTCTACAATGGGCGTATGAAAATGATTATAAAATCAAATACACTACTACAAAAGAACAAACAACTGAAGTACAAGAAAAACAATGGCGGAAAGGAGATAATGATAAATGGCAAGAAGTCGATGTAACTGTTTCTAGAACTCAAAAAGAAACAAAAAGTGCTGACCCACTGGCTTATATAAAGGCACTAAAAAAAGATAGACCGCTATCAAAATCTGAACTTGAGTTTGCAAGCCAGGCTGTAGAGCTTGGTTTGAAATATACAGATAATATTACTTATAAAGATGTTCTGCCAGCATTAAAAATTGAAACAGATGCGAACGTAGTTAAAGAAATGCATAGCAAGGATACAAAAGTTTCTGAAAACACTTTAGTACCTTTGATTGATAGTTTCGTAAAAGAACATCTCACTACTAAAACTGCTTCCAAAGAAGACATGGCTAAATTTTATGATAAAGTTTTAGATACACTGAAAAAGGAAAATTATATTACGGACAAAGAAATCCAAAATATGAAAACTCCGGCAAAAGGTGAAAAATTGTCGGACTTTGATAAAGCAGTGGAAAAAACATTAACATTAGTAAAAACTGATACTCCAAAAATTGAAGGCTCAGATAAAATGAAATATGGGGTAGCTAATTTTTGCAAAAAAATTGGCTGTGCTCGCATATCAAATTATTTTATGAAAAAGATTTCTCCAGATAATTTAACTAAAATACATAACGCAGAAAAAGCAGTAAGCGAAAGTATAAAATTAAATGAACTACTAAAAAAACAAATAGGTAAAGAAGGGATTGGCAGCAAACGCATAGAGAATATGCAGGCTAAAGTCTCTGAGAAAATTGAAACACGAGCTCAAAAACAAAAAAAGGGAGGTGTAAGTAGATAAGAAAAAGAGAACTATGAAGATATCATTTTAATTTTTATTATTTAATTTATATAGGTTACCGTTATGCACTCACTATTAAAAATAAAAGTAATTGCAGTTATTTTGCTACTCTCTGCAACATGCAATGCTTCGCAAATAAAATTACCTACTGATAAAAAGTTAATTTCATTCCTAAATGAACTTTTTGATAATAATGCTGAATTTACAAAAACACATGATACAAAATTTTTTGATAAATTTCGTAATTCGCAAGCTCCACATTTAACTATAATAAAATGCTCAGATTCAAGAGTAAACTTAGATGCCTTTGACTCGACTCCAGATAGCGATGTATTCTCAATTAGAAATATCGGTAATCAAATTGTAACAACTGAAGGTTCGGTAGATTATGGTGTAAGAGTACTCAAAACTCCATATTTAATGGTTGTTGGCCATTCTGGCTGCGGAGCTATTGAAGCAGCACACAAAGGTGTAAAAACAAAAATTGCCGATATTGATAGAGAACTTAGTACTATCAAACTAAATAATGACAAAACTCTTAATGATGCAATATTAACTAACGTTCACACACAAATTGACGTTGCAAAAAAGAGATATAAGTCTCTGGTTGACTCAGGAAAACTGACAATTATTGGAGCAATATATGACTTTAATAATAATTTTGGCTTAGGTGATGGAAAAGTTATTCTGGTTAATGTTAATGGCATAAAGGATAGAGAACTAATACGTCAAACATATAGTGCAAAAGTAAAAACCCTACAAGCAATGTAGTAAAGAAGTTAATTAAATATGATTGAGAGACTTTCCATCTATTTGTGTAAATTCGATTATAGGCACTTAAATTCTCCCTTCGAATTTGATCATAAAATGAGCCATAG
>NZ_JARJFB010000037.1:0-12467 GCF_034554655.1 Candidatus Megaera venefica | reverse complement strand
GGATTTTGTAAGCTGTTTATGACATGAAACCCCTTGTTAATTCAGGCGGGGAGAGTTTTGACGGAGGGACTAACTATAAATGATTATATATATTCAGGTATAGGTTTTTAAAAATACGTGTTTATAGTTTTGTAGAAATAAAGCCCTAGTATGATTATTAATATTCAATTAGACTCTGGATTTATATCAAGAAGTTTATTTTCTGTCAAATAAAAGATAAAAGTAAGATTATTAAAAAAACAGATTTTATTTTGATATAAATGAATGTTTAAAAACCCACCTGATGCTCAGTCGCCAAACTAATAGCATCAAGGTGGTAGTATAACTCTCACACACGAATATGAGAACAATATGATTGTAACACAAGAAGACCGCGCATGCAATAATGCCGAACCTCAGACCAATAAAATTTCCATCAGCGGGAATATAGTTCCCTCTAATTGGTATCATCGCTTACTACGCCCGTGCGGTAAGTCTGATACTACCGCTATTGCCATTCTATCCGAGCTAGTATTTTTGCATCGATATAACGGCAATACCGAATTTCAATTAAATTTCAATTATTTTAAGCGTAAATTCAACTTCGGCATTTCGCAGGCAAAGGATGCCGTTATTAGGCTTGAACAAGCAGAATTACTTAAAAGAAGCCTTAGAACCGTTATAGTAAGAGGCAGACGTTTTACAAACGAGATGTTTCTTGTTTTGAATATTGAGAATGTCTTAAAATTAAATAGCCAAGATCAGGCAAAAAAATTTCCCTTAAGCGGTAGAAAAGAGAAGACTGATTCTCCTGAAATTTCCTCAGATAATATAGATAAGAAAGAAAATAATAAGAAATCTAGATCTAGCGAATCTAGTTTTGTTTCAAATTCTTTTTTAGAAAATCAAGATTCGCCGATTAGCGTTGTTACTTACAAACAAAGATTTAGCCTCGCTTCATTTTATCCATTGACTCAATCGGACATTGATAAGATGCAATACTTATGCGGTCGAGAGTTCTCAGGCAATGCTATTAACGAAATCTTACAGAGCTTAAGCATTAAACTACCGAATCATAGTTTTCCTCATAAAGCAGCATTTATTAAATACATGGGTAAAGCTTTGGCTTACGAGATGAGAGATGCGGTAAAGATTAGTAACGAGAGCTTCAGAATCAAGGGCAACATCACCTCTGAGGAAAACATCACTAAGGCTAGAGAGGAATTTCTAAACGAAATTGAAAATAGCCGAGATACTTCTGCTAAAATGCAATTAAGCCGCAAACTAGCTGGGATATTAGAACCTAGCATTGCTTACGACTTTTTAATGTCGGCTAGCTTTGTTGATAATACCGAATCTTTAAAAGCCGATAATTTTAAAATTATTCTACGTAAAAAGCTGACCTTGAGTCAATCAGAACACCGCCTAATACTTGCACAGGTACAATCGGTATACGGCGATCATATCAACCGTCTTAACATCACCTCATCTCAAGACGCGGAAACAACCGATGCTTCTTTCAAACAACCCCGTGCTTTGCAAAAAGAAGACACTAAAAGCTTTGAAGGAATATGGGGTAAAATCAGACAAGGCTTGATTGATTATTACGGCTCTGGCGGTAACGCCATGGATAATGCTTGGTTCGGTAAGCTAACGGCTGAGGTAGATTCTAACGCTAAAAAACTTACTTTAAAAGCCCCGACTAAATTTATCAAAGACTGGGTACAAAGTAATTATAGTCATCTGATAGATAAGTTATGTAGCTTGCATAGTTACAGCTTAGAGGAGGTGCGGTGCGTATGAAAAAATACCTTCAAAACCTTATGGCTACGGTTGTTATACCTACCATCTTTATTACGGGATTTAATAACGCCGCATCTGCTATTAACATTAATCCCGAGATTGCTAATATTAATTATTGGTACGGGGATGAAGATATTAGAGGAGTCATTACTAACCGCCTTGGGAACGCGGTTTACGTTGCCCCTGCCGTACTGAATTCTCCATCATTAATTAACGATGTAGCTTCCGCTGCTTTAAATGAAGCAAGAGCTGGTTTACCCGCATTAATACCCGTGAACTTAAATGGTAATCACTGGACGGCTCTTGCTATCAGGACGAAAGTAAACGGTGATGTCGTAGTATTCTACAATGATTCTTTCGGGAGTAGTCTTGGCGGAGCTACCACCGAGAGCGGCATGTACATAGAAGCTATTAAAAAACTTGTACCGAATGCGGAGATTATCGATCTGCAAGTGCATCAGCAAAATGACAGCTCAAGTTGCGGAGCATTTACTGCCGAGAATCTGATTGCTCTTAGCATGCTTGATCAGAACGCTTTAACCTATGAGGCTGCAAGAGAGGTACTAAAAGACATAACCGATGCAAAGGCTATTCGCATAATGCAGTTAAATGCCCTGAGTAGCCTATATCAGAAGATAGTAACAAGCCAAGAGTTAGCTCAAGCTAATCTTACCAAAAACAACATAGAGACTACAACCGAGCTAGCTTATCAAGAAACGGGCAATTTATCGTCATTGCTTATAAATCGTCTATCACATCTACATCTAGCGGATAACGGTGATACTGGAATATCTGCGGGCGATGAGCAATTAAATTACGGCGCGTGGGTGTCGGGCATTGTAGGTAAGGGATTGTTTAAAGCTAAATATTCTAGCAAAATAAAACACAATATAGGTGGAGCAACAATAGGTTTTGACGGCAAAATCGATGATGACACAATTTTAGGTGTTGCTTTAAGCTATAACATCAATAGCTTAAAACCAAAAGTCGCTTCTAGTAATAATGATAAAAAAAGCCACACTGATTTCTCTACTAATACCCGTTCTATAATCGGCTCTGTTTATGGCAGCATGCAAGCTGACGAGCAGTTAGTTATTCACGGTAATATTACATTGGGTAAACTCTACGGTAAAACCAAATATCAATCGTTCTTAAGCGAAGATAATAGCTTTAAATTAAAAGGCGAGCTTTTTGGCGCAAACATCGGTGCTAATTATTATATACCGCTAGCTTCGCTGGTACTAGTACCAAGCCTTACTGGCTCTTATGAGGGAGTAAAATTTGCCGCTGTAAAACAAGGTAATTTTAATACTGACAAAACCTACGTTCAAAAATTCTCTATTACGCCTAGCTTGTCTCTTGCCACTACATTTGAATATGAGAACTTTCAGCTAATCCCCGAGGTTACTGCAAGTTATACCAATTCACCTTTTATTAAATCAAAAAAACTAAAAGTTAGAAATGCAAGCGGCAGGATTTTATCTTGCAACAAAATCTCCGTTACCAAAGATTCATATAATCTGGGAGCAAGTTTAACTTTAGCATCGGAGAGAATAGAGACGAGCATCGGTTACGAGAGAACGGCTCAACCTAAATACTTAGGGCATATAGGTTATTTGAAATTAAGAATTAATATTTAGAGGTTTTTTTATGAGCGGAACAACAGAAGAAATAAGAGACACACTAACTTTCATATTAAACAAGCTGCAGACAATAGATTCTAAGCTAGATAGGCAAGAAGAAGATATTAAGGCGTATATAGAGTGTGGTTTGGTAAACTTAGATTCAAATGAGTTGCTAATAGCGGGACTAAAATCAACAAGAACTTCTTTTGAGTTGCTGCGCGATGAAATCGATGAGCTGCATCAACTAACCGTAGCACTATTTAAAGGGGAGCAAGAATGAAAGCAAACCTGTTTTTTATCGTTCTAGCGGTAGTGTTTATGATTTTCTATTTTTTATTTCTTTATCGAATGGAAAAACACTCTGATCCGCCTGTTAAAAATTTGGAGCATCGCAAGGAGTGATTAATCATAAAACACCACTCACTAGAACCAAAGAATATAGATATCCATGTGTAAATCTAAGTATCTAAAAGAAAAATCGGTAATTAATTAAACTAAAAATAAAAAGGAAAATAATAATGACAAAACTACAGACACAAACAAAATCACCGGCGCGTTTAAAGAAAAACCTAGGCCTTGCTTTATACATCGGAACTATTTGCACTGTTAGCTTTATTGCTCCCGCGCAAGCAGATTGGTTTAATGTAGGAAATATTAAAAATAATCTAATAACCCCAATATATACCCTAGTTAATGAAAATCTGGGCTTCATTGCTTTTGCGGTCGGTGGAGCTACTACTTTTTTAGTAAGAGGTCAGGACATGTATCAAAAAGGCATAGCTTTCGGTGTCGGTGCTTTAGGTACTGCTGCGGCGGTAAAGCTAGCGCAAACAGTTCTACATTTAGGTTAGGTTTATGCAAACAAGGATTTGGCAACCGCTGCGAGCGGAAGCAAAAATTTACGGCATGGCATTGCTCGGCGTTATTTGCGGTCTGGTCGGTTGCCTTGTGGCAATGATGTTTTTAGGTTTTATGTGGAGCGTTGGCGGGGCGATTCCGGGGTATTTTGTCGGTGATTTTTTATCTAAATCGCTACATGACGGTAAGGCGCAGCGTTTAATACATTGGTATTTTCCTAAATTATCCAAAACGCAATTGCCTAGCTCGTCAGTGAAGAAATTTTTTTAAAGGAACATGAATGGAAGTAAATACTGAAGATCGGTTGCAAAATACTAGCATAATGCGTCAGCGCAACTTTTTTGCAGGCTGCACTTTACTTGCCGTCATCGCTAATTTCCTACTGGTTGTTAAAATATCTAGCACGACCGAGCGTATTATCATGGTACCGGGTATTACTAAAGATTTAGCGGTTGAAGGTTCGGTTGTTTCGCAAAGTTACCTAGAAGAAACCGCGTTACTTTTTGTCTCTGCGCTGCTTGATCTAACCGCCGATACTATTTCCCTCAAGAAAAATATCATTCTAAAACATGCGAGCGCAGGATCGGAGCAAAGTCTTAAATCGTTGCAAAGCTATTTTGCCGACAAAGAGGATGAGCATAAGAAATTTGGTTTATCAACGTTCTTTGCACCGAAGCAAATGCAGGTGGATTCTAAAAATCTACAAGTTGTTATAGAAGGGGTGTTGACTAGCACCTTCGGTAAGAGAGGTTTTGAGCAAAATACGCTTAAATACTTGTTGTCTTTTGACTATGTAGGCGGTCATTTAAAATTAAAGGAATTTACCCAAGTTAAGCCAAAAACAAAAGAGGGTAATGATCAGAATAAAGAAGAAGAACAAAATAAATCAACTTAAAAGCAGTGTTTGAAGATGCATAAAGCAACGCATAAAATATTAAAGTTAATAATATATTACGGTTTATTTTTCTACGGCCATATTGCAAGCGGCGAGACTTACCAAGCGCAAGATAATGAGCCGTTGCAGATAAAAATATCTAAAACAGGCTTAAACCGTATATCTAATCCGCCTTATAAAATCACGCAAGTGACGGGAGATGATAGTAAGTTTCGTCTTAAATATGATGAGGACGGCACGAATATATATTTTATGCCCCTTAGCTCAGTCGGTGAAAACGTAGAAATTAGCATCAGAAATAATGCGGGTATCACACAGGACTTAGAGTTACAAGTATCTGATATCAAAGGTAAGTCGATTATTATAGACGGTAAAACTAGTTTAAATCTCGAACGTGTCCAAAAAAGCGATATAGCAGAGATGCTAAGAGCAATGAAAGATAACTCACGAGGAAAGTTTTACGTCCAAAACACCAACCGACAAAAACTTAGGTATATCGGCATCTTAAAAGTAGAGCAGAGTAAAATTTACAAATACAAGAACCTAGCAGGCGGGGTATTTGAAATTACCAATCCTACTAAGAATCCTATTACCCTAGACGTGTCTATTTTTGCAAAGAGTTTTGACAACGTCAAAAGTTTTTATCCGAACTTATCGGTTATAGAACCTAAAAAAACAATAACCGTACTAGTAGTACAGAAACTAGCGGGGAAATAATGGGAGATTTTAAAAAACACTTTGAAAATTTACAAGAAAAAATAAGTTCCTATTTTGTAGGTAATGACAAACCTTTGAGTAAAAAAGAAATCACTTTAAAAAAATGGTTTAACTTAAGTATAGTGGCGGTTTTAGTAATAATTAGCTTTATCGTATTGTTATTCTTTATAGCATCAAACGATAAACCTAAAGATAGCTTAGATGAGGCAAATATTGCCGATGATAGCAACATAGCCACAAAACATACCAAGATAGAACTTGGAACGGATGCAACTAAGGCGGACGTTAAATGGCAAAACTTCCTTGAAGAGTCGATCGAAACCGAAGGCAAGACAAGAGAGCAGCAAATTGAATTACTTAAAAACGCGGTAGCTAAAAGCCAAGAAGCGGGTAAGGAAGAGGTAAACACGGAACTTGATGAGCTAAAATCACGTCTTTCTTATGCTTTAAACGAAATAGATCGCTTGAAAGTAGATAATCAAAACATTCAGCAGGATATAGCCTCGCTAACTCCTGAACACGGTAACGAGACCATAGCAGCGGAGCTTGGTATCACGGCAATCAATACCAAACTCGTCACCATGCCGCCCGTATCTTCTTTTAACTATATTCCGGCAACCAGTTATGTTAGCGGTCATTTGCTCGGCGGTATTGCGGTTTCTACTTCGGTCAATTCCGCTGCCGAGCCGATACCCGTAATAATCAAGCTAACTAGCAGGGGTAATCTACCAAAGGATTTTGCCGTTGATATGAAACAGTGCCGCCTACTTGCAAGTGCTTACGGCGACATATCCTCAGAAAGAGCGATTGTGAGAGCGGAAGAACTTGTCTGCGAGGATAAAGAGGCGGGGCTTGTTATCAGCACAAAAGTATCGGGAGTTATATACGGTGATGACGGAGCAAACGGCATTCGCGGCTCTGTTGTGTCAATGTCGGATAAACATTTAAAGAATGCAGTGATAGGAGGGGTACTTAGTGGATTTAGTAATAGTGCAAAAGGACAGAACGGACTTCAGATTACACCTCTCGGAGCGGTAAGCACTAAAAAGAAAGGTATGCAAGACATGGCGCAGGACGGTCTACTTAGCGGTACAAGCTCTGCCGCCGAGAAATTAGCCGATTATCACATTAGGCTAGCCGAGAACATCTCTCCCGTCATTTTAGTACCGGGCGGCACAAAAGTAGACATAGTCTTTACTAAATCTGTTGAGATCGGCTCAGTTGATATTGAGGAAGTAATTAATGCGGAGAGGACGGGGCAATGAGCATAACAAAAAAACATTACAAAACAATAATAATGCTACTAGCTAGCTTGACTATCACATCTTGCTCAACTTACCCAAACAAGTTCAAGTGCGGTGATGCTAGAGGACTAGGTTGTACTATGCTCCATGAGGTTGATAAACAAATTGATTCGGGACAAATCGAAGAGGCTTATCAAGACAAAAATAAAGCTAAAAAATGCCACGGTAAAACCTGCTATTCAAAACCGACCGCTGAAATTCTAAAACTAAAACAAAAAGATCAAGCGGTTAACGTCCAAGATGAGCTAGAGGAGAGTTTAGACGATCTAGATGCTAATAATTTGAATTTACATTTTTAAGCGAGTAAATAAATGAAAAACCTTTATGAGGATTTTGCAAATAAAGCAGCTAGCATAATCGGTTTTGATAGAACCGACTGCGAGACTTTTGAGCGATCAAAGAGGGCGTTATTTGAAAATAACCTAAACGGAGCTGAAAGTTTAAAAGATTATTTAAGTTACAGATATTTTGATCCAAAAACTGAGAGCTTTTTGCTAGCAAACTCTGCTGCGGGTTTTTTATTAGAGATTTGTCCGTTAGTCGGTGTTAATGATTCGGTGGTAAAAAACCTTAATCAGTTTTTTGCCAAAGAGCTTCCTGCAGGCGGCTTCCTACAATTTTTCTTGCTGGCAAGTTCGGACATTGAAGATTTTTTAAAATTTTGGGGTAACGGGCGTAGCGCACCTGATCCTATTTTGCAAAGAATGACCAAGGAGCGGCAAGAATATTTACGCAAGATGGCAGCGAATTTTCATAATAGCGGCAAGCGTTTACCGAGAGTCTTTAGACTCTTTGTTTCCTACAGCACTATTTATAGAAACTGCAACGAAGCTTCGCTTACGGATTTGCAAAACTTTCGCAAAACATTAATGAGCAAACTCGGTAGTTTAAAATTACAACCTAAAATAGGTGACATCAATACTTTAATCAGAATTTGCAGAGAAATACTTGAGTTTGAACCGGGCATGCGCGCCAACTATAAATCTACCGCTCCGCTTGATTTAATTAATAATCAATGTTTGTCTAGCGGTAATTATTACCAGAGCAAAAAACGTAGCTTTGTTAATACTAAAACCGATATTGCTCACCGAGCATTTAGCGTTACGGGCATGCCTACATTCTGGTCATTGTTACAAAACATAAATTTACTAGGTGATTCTGAAAAATCCCCGCTGCCTGCAAGATTTCTCATTAGCTATACCATTAGCAACGATCATAAAAGTAAAAAAGCCTTTACGGCCAGAGGTAAAAGAATAATAGACGCGGCAGAGCGTCCGTATGCGCGTCATGACAAGGCTCTCCACGCTGAAGCCTCAGAGTGGAGAGAGATTATCAGAAGGCTAGCTACCGAAGATAACATCTTGAGTGATTCATGGATTTTAGTTGCAAGCGCATTCGATGCAAATATAGACGATGTATGCGCTGAAATCATTACCCAATATAACGGGCAAGACTTTTACTTGAGTAGTTTAGATTATTTTCATTTAGAGGCGATACTAGGAATTCTACCTATGCACGCAGCTAATTTCTGGCAAGAACTAAAAGCAAAAAAATTGGTGCAACCTGTATTGTCGTCAGAGGTAGTGGCAAAACTGCCGATCCACGCAGAATGGTATGGCGTGCCGTTATCTGGAGTACCTTTTATCGGTAGGCGCGGTCAATTATTTAACTGGAATCCCTACCATAGAATAGGAGCGGGTAATTTCAACATTAACGTAGTCGGACCATCAGGAGTCGGTAAATCGGTATTCCTCCAATGTCTTGCCGATACTATGCTAGCTGCGGGTACTAGGATGTTTATTCTCGATATCGGCGCGAGCTACGCGCCGCTTGCTAAGCTACTCGGCGGGGAGATTATAGAGTTTGGAGCATTATCTAGTTTTACCATTAATCCTTTTGTCGGTCTAAAGCCTAATATGATTGAGACCGAATTTAATCAATTGGTAGTCTGCGCTAAGGAGTTGCTTAGCATTATGTGCGGAGCTGAAGGAGAATTTGAAACCGCGAGTTTAGAAAAAGCTTTGAAAGATGCGGTCATTGCCGCCGACTTTAAACTAGACTTGCAAGGCTTTGTTGCTTTTTTGAAAGAATCTAAATCGGAAGTTTTAGAGCAATTTGCAACCAGTCTATTTTCATACACTAGAGAAGGAGTGTTCGGTAAATATTTCTCGGGCGAGAAGCCTGCCAACTTTAATAAATCTATTACTATTTTTGAGTTTGAACATGTTAAAGACCAACCCAAGCTGATAGCCATTATTCTTCAAACTCTGCTGATGCAAATAACTAGTCAATTCTTAACGGGAGATAGATCGCAGAAATTCATGATCATCGTTGATGAAGCATGGATGTTACTTGAGCATTGTGCGGGCTTCTTAGCGGCTATTGCCAGAAACCTACGGCGTTACGGTGGAAGTTTAATTGTTTGTACTCAATGTTTTGCCGACTTGCAAACCGCAGGAGAGACTCAGAATAATAATAACCACCGCAGAGCTATTTTTGAAAATAGTGCTTGGAAAATAATATTACCGCCTAATTCTCTTACCGACTTTGAATCCCATTCTGAATTTAAAGAAAAAGTGCCGCTACTTAAGTCTTTGTTGTTTGAGAACGGAAAATATTCTGAAATGTTACTCTCTTCATCGGGCATAGATGTTGTCGGTAGATTAATATTAGATCCCTTTAGCGCGGCGGTATTCTCGACCGAAAGCGGTGACTTTAACTTCTTGAACAACCAAGAAGCTGCTGGTGTACCTATGGAACAAGCAATCGATAATTTAATTAAGGCAAAAGCTAATGCAAGAAAATAGAAAAATAACGATAATAATGTTTATTACTCTTACCGCGATTCTGACCGGTATCTCCTTTTTTATAGGAAGCAGATACGGCATTAAAAACATGAAAGTTCTATATATCTCGCAAGCAGAGATACTGAATATCGAGAAGGCAAGAATTGCTAGTAACCCAACAAGCGAAAAGCAATTATTTTTCGGTAAACCTGAAACGGCTATTAAATACATAGAACAAGCGCAAAACCGAACGAGTAAAGAAGAGGTGTTAGTACTGCTCACCGATAGTAAAATATACGGACGCAACGTGCGCTCTATTTCAAAACAAGTACACGAGGAGATTATCAAGAATTTAGTACAATTTGCGGATACGGAATGAAGGTAAAAACGCAGGTTTAAATTATGAGAAAAGTAGAGATGAGCAAAACAGCAAAACTAGAAAGTTTAAAATATTTTGAAAGCGTATCTAGACTGCAGAAAGGCCTAGTTTATGTTGCGCTGTTTTTTGTATTTTGGCTAATTAATCAGATGATTTTTAGCTTAAAATTCACATGGATAGAGCAATTGTTAATCTTGATAGTATTTCCAATAGCTATATTGGGTACATTTTTCTTGGGATATAAAAAATCATTTCAAATAAATAGAGGGGATAATTTTATTAATATCCAATGTGATTTATCAGAGCTTATAATTTCGTTGAATAGATGTGGCTTTGATCTGCAAGAACAAGCAGGAGATTACTATTTGTTAAAAAATAGGTTTAGGGTTGGATGTCACAAAAAATTAACGGTAACGGGCGTTAGCGTCAAATGCATTGTATTCGGCAATGTTCATTTATTGAAAATGCTGAATGCAGATTTGGTTACATTAAAAACAATTTATACCACCAAAGCAACATAAATAGAAAAACAAATAATGACGGCAATGATTAAAAATTTAGTGGAGTAATTAAAGTGAGCAATAAAAAACAATATTTGAACTTATTAAGTTTATATTATGTCGAAGGTATGAGGAATATCTTAATATCATCGATAAACAGCTTGTTTGTGGTGTTCTTTTTGTATTTTACCGGTTTGCACGGTTTTAGCCTTTTTATACCTTTTATCGTAGGCTCTTGGACAGTGTTTTATATAATTTGTGCATATAAAAGCGGTCAAGTAAGTGTTGTAGATAATTATTTCTATTTTCAAGGAGATTTAACGGAATTATTCATTTTGCTAAATAAGTGCGGATTTAGTTTGGTATCTGAATTAAGCGGATATTACACATTAACCGCTACAAACATTGTAGGCATTATAGGGCAAATCTGTCTTAAGTCGGAACAAGAAAAGGTTATTATTTTTGGTAACACTAAACTGATTAAAATGCTAACTCACGATTTGCCTAAACTTCAAGCAATGTATAACGAGCAATAAACATGGCAAATGCGAAAACAATAGCGGAAATAATTATGCGCCCTCTTAATATTTGGATAGTAAGTCGGTCTATTGCTACTCCTAGAGGAAAAAGTAACCATGAATATTGCCATATTTCATGTTGTAATAAATCCAATTTCTTTTGCAGATCGTTTAAGTCTGCCATTGCATTGTTTGAAATAAGAATTGTAACAATAAAAATAATAAAAACTTTATTACAAAACACGAGACTAAACAAAAGAATTAATTTTGTAAGCATAAAGATACTCATGATTTTTGCAATCAACTTCAATGCCGATGCCAAGGACTTCGGTATAAAGGGTCATACTTATCAAATAATTGAGCAACCGTTTTTACGAATGATAGATGAAAGATTGCAGAAAGTTGATATGAAAAAAGAACAAGAGAAAATGACTGCAATTGTCAAAGATCGAGTTCTCAATCCCAAAGCTGTTGAATGGTTGCTACCAGCTACTAAAAGCAGAGTTTTTTATTTCGACCCTACCTATACACTAGAAGAGGATGCGGTGTTACCTTGTGGCAAAATATTGCACAAGGCTGGTACAAAAGTAAATCCCCTTGAACATATGGATTTAAACAGGAGGTTATTTTTTATCGATAGTAGGCAGGTAGCTCAAGTAAAATGGTTAAAATCGCAATTAACCGTAAGTAATCTTGAAATAAGTAACAACCTAGCCGATCAAAATGAGCCGATCGAAGACAGAATCATTTTAGTCGGCGGGAGCGTCTTTAAACTAAAAGAAGAGCTAGGCAAGGAGCATGAAAACAAAATCTATTTTGATCAACAAGGTGAGTTAACGACTAAATTCAGTATTAAGGCAAGCCCTGCCGTTGCAGTACAGGAAGGGCTACGGCTTAAGATAGAGGAATTAAAATTATAACTAATACTAAAGAGTTAAGTTTAAAAAAGTAATAAAATGAGCAATAAAACAATAACAGAAATTCAAAACGATAACGAAGAGTGTAATTTTTTACAACCTCATATCGGTGAAGGGCTTAATAGTAAATTCTTTAAGATAGTGAGAGTCGGCTTATTTTTGTTATTTATATGGACATTGATAGAG
>NZ_JARJFB010000036.1:0-12591 GCF_034554655.1 Candidatus Megaera venefica | reverse complement strand
GGCCTGCCTTGCCAAGCTTTAACATCGTCCATGACATCATCAGTAATTCTACTAACAAGGCTTTCGCTAATGTCAG
The DNA here is from genome assembly GCF_034554655.1 of Candidatus Megaera venefica. Lineage (NCBI taxonomy): Bacteria > Pseudomonadati > Pseudomonadota > Alphaproteobacteria > Rickettsiales > Rickettsiaceae > Candidatus Megaera > Candidatus Megaera venefica. The sequence goes on along the minus strand of NZ_JARJFB010000036.1, from coordinate 12,515 downwards.
CCCCGTATAGTTCCTGAATCTGAAGTTTAATATCTGATAGACTCATTCCTTTGGCGTATAAGGATAGAATTTTTTGATCTAAACCTTCAATTCTTGTTTTTCTTTTGGGAATGATTGCAGGTTCAAACTCAGCATCTCTATCCCTTGGAACGTCTATTGTAATAAGGCCATTATCAGTGATTAGATTCTTTTGAGATACACCGTTACGGGCGTTATTAGAAGTGATAATACGATCGTATCTGTCATAACCTAGATGATTATTCATCTCTGCCTGTAAAGCTTTTTCCACAAGACGTTTTGTTAGTTGTTTCAATAACCCGCCTTTGCTTAAAACATTCGATAGATCTACTTCTTTACTTACCAGTAAATCTATCGCTGCGGATATAGCTTCATTATTCTTATTATTGATAGTGTTTTTAGTCATATTTTATTCCTCTTAGTTATATTAATTGATTATATAACCTATAAGGAATTTACACACTTAGATGGACAGACCCCAAAAAGAATATGATCTGAGGGCGAATTACTACCGAGATTGTACCAATTTGTAGCAGGTAAACTGGTCATTACAGCCCAGCCATTTTTTACCTCTTCTGTGCGAGAAGTAACACCATTATTAACCATTTGCATCAATTTTTGTATATGGTATACACCGGTTCTACCATAGTGAGCATACACCATAAGATCCATACCACCTTTAGTAGAAAGAGAATCTTTCAAAATTTTTAAACCAAGCTCAGGTGATTCAAGATGGTGCAGCACTCCAATACAGTTAATATAGTCAAATGTGCCAAGCTTCAAGTTCGGAATATTTAAAATACTATCATTAACCCACTTTATATTTTTCAAACCCCTAATTTTTGCTCTTTCCTGCGCTATAGCCATACTAGCTTTGCTGAAATCTAAATATACAATCTCAGCATTAGTATTTTTTAATTGTTCAGCATAACAAATAACAGCATCTCCTGTGCCAGCCCCAGCAACTAAAATCCTAAAATTATCCTGAAAACTCTCTTTCCCACCAAAAACCCAGTGATTTATCTCACCTAAATAGAAGTTTCCGACAAGAATTATTCGTGTTTTTTCATCTTCGGGATTACGTAGTGGATAAGGATAATCTATATATTGATCCTGAACTTGTTTCAGGTCTTTTGCAAATTTCTTGCCTATATCCTTATCTTTCATCTTTTTATCTATCATTATTTATTCCAGATTTAATTATCACACACTTTTAAAGCAACTACAAAAGCCTAGCTAGAGATTTCTACGGGCGCATACTACTGAGATTCGCGAAATTGACATCCCATTTTCAAGCTAAATTATTAATTAATGTCATCAACATAACACGCTCGGTAATATCTGTAAATGATGATTCGTTTAAAAAAGAACAAGCCTTAGATTTATGTACTATGAAGGCCATTAGCAAGCAAGACAGACTTTGAAAGTGTCAGCAGTTACTTCACTATTTACACCTTTGATTGACATAACTCATCAGCAATTCCTTATTTCAAACTCAGATTGTTAGCTTTATCTACAAGCTTGTATAGTTTATTAAGTAACTGATCTATTCTAGAAATAATTGATATTTGTTGGAATTCTATTTCTGTAAAAATCTGTGCAGTTGATTTTGCAACCTGATTTGTATTCTTATTTATGCTATTCAAATGAATGGCTTCATTAGCTTCCTGCTCAGCTGAAGAATTGGTACTAGAAGATTTAATACCGAGATCCAGTTGATGCGGGAGAGTAGTTTTATAGTTATCGCTAGGATTAACATTAGAAGCCAAAGCAGCTTGAGAACTAGCACCTTCCACTACAAACTTAGATTCCGGACGCTTACCCCCCAAATCAACTTTGTCCAATTCAATACTAATATAGTCATCAGTATCAGAGTTTATTGAATAGTTTTTCTTAAGGTAATTGATACTATCTTTCGTATAATATCTTCTGCCTCGCATTTTTATTATAGAAAGGTTCTGATCAACTTTCTCGACGTAACGAAGCTTGTGGGTAGTTAAACCAGTAAACTCAGCAACTTCTGCGATAGAGAAATATTTCTTCTCAACTGTCATAATTGTTGACCTTATCCTTAAACGACCTTGAAGGATTAAATCGTAGCACAGTTCTTGGAGCAATAGACACAGGATTACCAGTGTGAATATTAAATCCTGGTCGGGTTTTTTTATGGTTAATCTTCCAAGTACCAAAATTCTGCAACACAACTTTCTGATCTTTTTTGGCAAGATTTAAAATTTCTGCAAAAACATATAAGGTGATTTCTTCACATAAAGAGAGAGATAAACCAAGCTGGGCTTTTAACTTCTCAGCAATTTTTTCTTTAGTAATGGTAGAGACCTTATGCATACTATCCCCATCAATTTTTATAGTTTCTTAACATAGAGCCACCCAATTTAGCGAGTCTCGTCTGTACTCACTATCAACCTAAACTGCGCGAGGCGACGCTCTAAAATTAACTATCCCTGCTTCAGGATTAATTTACTAAATAAATTCGCTTGGTATAAGTTACCATCTTACAATTGCAGCTCCCCAAGTTGCCCCCGCGCCAAAAGCAGTGAACACAACAATTTTACCTGGTTTTATGCCCTTCAACGATTTTAATTCTGATAACGCAAGAGGAATCGAAGCAGCCGAACAATTTGCATGCCTTTCAATAGTAGTTACTATTTTATTACTATCAATATCAAGCCGAGCAGCAATGCTATCAATTATCCTTAAGTTAGCCTGATGAGGAACTAGATGATCAATATCGGATAAACTCATTCCGTTTACCTCAAGCAACTGCTTGACTGATTCAGACATTTTTTCAATCGCGCGCCTGAACACTTCTTGCCCTTTCATTTGGACTCTGCCGCTTTTGCCATTCGTACTCACGCCACCGTCAGTGTAAAGTATATCGTACATTGACCCATCAGAGTAAATATTACTATCGATAACACCAGCATTTGAATCACAATGCTGCAAAATTACTGCACCAGCTCCATCACCAAAAAGCACACAAGTTGAACGGTCCTGCCAGTCAAGAAGAGCAGACATTTTATCAGCACACACGAGTAAAACAGTCTTATATTTACCTGATTTTATCATGCTGTCCACTACATGAATACCGTATATAAACCCAGAACAAATTGCTTGTATATCGAAAGAAGGGACCTGACCAAGGTCCAGATACCCTTGCAGCTTATTAGCTATGCCCGGAAAACTATTGTCAGGAGTGTTGCTACAAACAACAATAAGGTCTATGTCTTTAGAATTAATGTTAGCATCTTTTATTGCGGCAAGCGCCGCTTTATGAGCCATATGTGAAGTGAACTCGCCTTCAGCAGCAATATGTCGCTGACGAATCCCAGTTCTTGTTCTAATCCATTCATCACTAGTATCAATAAATTTAGCTAGATCATCATTAGTTAAAACTTTTTCTGGTAGATAGCCTCCACAACCAATAATTTTTGAGGCCATATGAGTTACTACTCTACCGTATCAACTTCAACTTTTTCTACAACAACTTGACGATTGTTGTATGAACCGTTGCTTGGATCCATACGATGTGGTAATCTGTACTCACCAGTGTCTTTGTCTATTATAACATTGATTCTGCTAAGCGCATCATGTGAGCGTCTCATATTACGCTTTGATTTAGATGTTTTTTTCTTTGGAACTGCCATGATTTATCCCTCAATAGACTTTTTGTTGTCAGTATTTAAAAAAAGTATTTGTCAAACAGAGGCGCAGTATACTATATTTCATCTACAAAATCCATAATATTTTTATATAAATACCATTTATGACACATTTCCCCAAACTAATATCCTTGATTTTCCTTATACTACTAGCTGGTTGCCAGTCTATAGACGTTCGCGGACAGTTCGTAAGTGACGAGGCGATAAAGCAAATAAATTCACAACTGCCAAATAAAACTCAGTTGGTTGAACTTATTGGAACTCCAACATATGTACCAGATTATTCTAAAAATACGTGGTACTATATTCAACGCTCACTAGCCAAGAGGGCCTGGTTTAATCCTAAAGTGATAAAACAACGTATAGTAAAAGTAGTGTTTAATGGCGACAAGGTTCAAGAGGCTGGACTCTTGAGCGACAGTCAAAATGAAGAGATCTCCACACAGAGCTCGTATACGCAGACTTATGGCACTCAGCAGAATGGTGTTCAAAAATTTGTCAAAAATATAGGTAGATTTAATAAAACTACAGATGGGACTAAGAGAAAAAAGAAAAAAGCTAGATAATAAAACAATGCCGCGGACAAGTCGTCCCAAACTTGATTGAAGCTTTTGCGTCCACTTATTCTCGACCTCTGATCTAAGGTAGAGAAAGAAGATCCCGGGTCAAACCCGGGATGACAACATAACATTCTGTCATCTTGAACTTAAATTCAGGATCTATCTTAATATAGACAGAAGGAGACTCCGGTATCGAGTCCGGGATGACTTTACAAATAAATACAGGCTTTTATAAATAATTTAATGTGATGAGAATCAGCTATGATAAGTGACATAGAACAAAAAAAATTGCAAAAACTTGCAAGACTAAGTTTTTCTAACGATGAAGCCAAAATCCTTTCTGATAAGCTTGGAAATATTCTTGGCATGATCAATCAAATTCATGAGGTTGAATGCGAAAATATTGAGCCGCTAAGATCTGTATCCGAAATTTACCAAAGAATGCGCCCAGATATCGTAGATGTACCAGATCTTTCTGAAGATTTATTTAAAAATGTTCCAAGTAGCCAAGCTGATTTGGCTCGTGAAATAAAATGTTTTGTTGTCCCAAAGGTGGTTGAATAATATGAAAGAATTGATAAAGCTATCCATAACTGAATCACTAAAAGGTTTAGAATCAAAAAAATTTACATCAACTGAGCTCATTAATGCTCATATAGCCCAAGCAGAAAAATATAAAAATCTTAATGCGTATATTACCGAAACTTTCGAACATGCAAGAAAGCTAGCAAAAAAGGCTGATCAAAATTACCAAGAAGGATCTAATCGTAAGCTAGAAGGAATCCCAGTTGCTGTAAAGGACCTGTTTTGCACTAATGGCATCAGAACTACTGCTGCATCAAAAATACTTCATAACTTCGTTCCAACATATGAATCAACAATTAGCAAAAATATTGCTGATCATGGAACAATTATGATTGGTAAAACAAATATGGATGAGTTCGCAATGGGCTCATCTAGTACTACAAGCTATTTTGGCAACGTAATCAGCCCATGGAAATCAAAAAATAATACCCAAGACCTGGTTCCGGGCGGATCTTCTGGAGGATCAGCTGCAGCAGTCAGTAGTTTTAGCGCCATGGCCGCTCTCGGAAGCGATACAGGCGGTTCAATCAGACAGCCAGCAGCTTTTACCGGTACCGTTGGAGTAAAACCTACATATGGCAGATGCTCAAGATGGGGTATGGTGGCTTTCTCTAGCTCCCTTGATCAAGCCGGTATTTTTACCAGAACTGTAAATGATGCAGCTTTGATGCTTGAGGGGATGATGGGGTATGATGAAAAAGATTCAACTTCGATCAACAAAGATGTTCCAGAACTTGTATCGGCTTCAACAAAATCCGTAAAAGGAATGCGCATTGGTATTCCAAGAGATTTAATGGAAATAAGTGGGGTCAATAGCGAAATAATCAAAATGTGGCAAAATTCTATTGAAATGATGAGAGCAGAAGGAGCCGAGATAGTTAATATCTCACTTCCTCATGCCAAGTACGCCCTGCCCGTTTATTATGTCATTGCACCCGCAGAGGCTTCATCGAATTTGTCAAGATATGATGGGGTTCGCTACGGCCATAGAACCGAAAAAGACTGCAAGTCCCTTGATGAAATGTATACTCTTACCAGAACAGAAGGATTTGGCGATGAGGTAAAGAGACGTATCATTATTGGTACTTATGTACTTTCTTCAAGTAAAATGGATGCTTATTACTTAAAAGCTCAAAAAATACGTCGTTTAATAGCAAATGATTTTAAGGCCGCCTATGAAAAGGTAGACGTAATTTTACTACCTTCTTCGCCGACAGCAGCTTTTGGTATAAATGAAAATCAAACTGATCCGCTTACTATGTATTTAAATGATATATTTACTATTCCAGCTAGTCTTGCTGGTTTGCCATGTGCATCTGTTCCATCAGCACTCTCGTCCGAAGGGTTGCCCCTAGGAATGCAATTAATAGCACCCGCATTCGATGAGTACAATCTGATCAGATCAATGGCAGTAATTGAAAGAGCAATGGTTAATACCGATTTCACACCAGGAGGTTTCTAATGGCATATATCACCGGAAATACAGGAGAGTGGGAATATGTAATAGGCTTAGAAGTCCATGCTCAAGTATCTTCAAAAGCAAAATTATTTTCACAAACAGCAACTGATTTTGGCGCCGAGCCAAATACCCAGGTATCACTTATTGACGCAGCTATGCCTGGTATGTTGCCTGTTTTGAATAGGTACTGCGTAGAACAAGCAGTAAAAACTGGTTTAGGAATCAATGCCGAAATAAATAAAATTTCGATCTTTGACCGAAAAAATTACTTTTACGCGGATTTACCACAAGGATATCAAATCTCCCAGTTTTATCTGCCAATTGTGCAAAATGGCCATTTATATATTACACTTGAAGATGGTTCGGAAAAAAGGATTAGAATTAATCGTATCCATCTAGAACAAGACGCCGGTAAAAGCATACACGATCAACATCCAGATTATAGCTTGATTGATCTAAATCGCTCAGGTATCGCTCTGATGGAGATAGTATCTGAACCTGACATGAATTCTCCATATGAAGCCTCTGAGTATGTCAAAAAGCTTAGAAGTTTGTTACGGTATGTCGGTTCTTGTGATGGCAACATGGATCAAGGCTCAATGCGTTGCGATGCAAATATTTCAGTGCGCAGACCAGGCGAAGAGTTAGGCACAAGATGCGAAATTAAGAACGTTAATTCTGTTAAAAATATAGTCAAAGCTATTGAATACGAAGCAATGCGCCAAGTAGAGTTACTGGAAAGCGGTGGAAAGGTTGATCAGGAAACAAGATTATTCGATGCAACCACTGGGCAAACCAGAACAATGCGCAGTAAAGAAGATGCAAATGATTACCGTTATTTCCCAGATCCAGATTTGCTTCCTGTAGTCATAGATGATGAGCTTATTGAAAAAATGAGAGCAGAGTTACCAGAATTACCGGAGGCTAAAACTCAACGCTACGTAGCACAGCTGAACTTAAGTAAATATGACGCAGAAGTTCTAGTTGCTGATGAGGAAACTGCAATTTATTTTGAACAAGCCAGCCTTGGTACAAATGCAAAAACCGTTGCAAATTGGATTACTAGTGAATTATTCGGCAAATTAAACAAAAGTTCAATGACGTTGGCTCAGTGTAAGATTACGCCAGAAATGCTTCGTTCTATGGTTGACATGATAGAAGACGGCACTATTTCAGGAAAAATCGCCAAAACAGTTTTTGAGGAAATGTTTTTAAGTGGCGAAACGGCCGAAAAAATTGTTAAAGATCAGGGGCTGACACAAGTTTCTGATCGTGCTTCCATTGAACCAATTATTGACGAAGTAATAGCTGCAAACCAAGATTCTGTTGAAGCTTACCGAAGTGGAAAAGATAAGCTTTTTGGATTTTTTGTTGGTCAAGTAATGCAAAGAACAGGTGGTAAAGCAAGCCCTACAATGGTTAATGAGTTATTGAAAGAAAAATTAAATAGATAACATACTTATGGCAAAGGCAATACTTGGGGATATTTCTATAGATCATCAACAAGATATGGATTATGTTTCTGAGCATATGACAGCTGTAATTATGGGACCTGGTTGTGGTGAGGGGTCCCTGAGTATTCGGTCAATAGAAGAAATTTGCAAAACTTTACCTAACTTAGAGTGGGTTGGAATACCTGTTTCTTGGTTTATTGATAGCTTGGACATTAGTAGCGCTAAAATTAAGCCTGGGAGCGAGAAAAGAAGAGATGAGATAAAAGAAGATTCCTGGCTAGTAAGTAGCTATGATCGTAATAACGCCCATGCTATTGCTAGAAAAAATTCTTATGACCCATCAACCATAAGATATGGTGGTACCATGCCTGATGAAGAAGTGTTAAAATTTGTAAACGCCCTGAAAGAGCAAGGGAAGAAGGTGGCGTTTTATCCATTTTTAATGGTTGATAACGAAAGTAAAGATTGGCGCGGATACATTACTGGCAGTGCTGAGCAAGTTGAAATGTTTTATACAAATCAGTACCAACCATTTGTTATGCATTATGCTTTTTTGCTTCGAGATAAAGTTGATATGTTCTATATAGGATCGGAGCTTGAGGGACTTACAGTAATAAAAGGGGAAGAGAGAAATTTTCCATTTGTAAATAACCTTTGTGGATTAGCTGCTAATGTTAGGTCAATAGTAGGCGAAAAAGTACAAATTAGTTATGCGGCCAATTGGAGTGAATATCTTCATTGCAAAGGTGGTTATAGACCATTAGATACTTTATGGAGTGATCAAAACATTAATTTTGTTGGTATAGATTATTATATGCCACTAACTGACGTTGATAATCAACAAATTACACTAGAAAGCATTAAAAATGGTTTCACTAGTAGCGAAGGATGGGATTATTTTTACCAAGATTCAACCCAGATTATAATTGATCAGGACTATAATAGATGGAAAAACATAGGGTACTGGCAATCAAGTGATCACTGGGCATGGGATTCAGAAAAAGGCGAAAGCTATAAAACCTCGTGGATTCCTAATTCAAAGCCAATCATTTTTAGTGAATTCGGTTTTCGTTCGATAGAAATGGCGACTAATACGCCAAATGTTTACGGTAGTAGTTTACCTAAACATTCAAACGGATCTACTGATTTTCCATTACAAATCAAAGCAATTCGTGCTACTTTAGAACATATAAGTGAAAACCCAGCTATACAAACAGGGTTTTGCTATGTTTGGGATGCTAGAGGGTATGGCTGGCAAAATAGTTACGTCGATGGTCATCAATGGGCACAAGGGCATTGGATTGATGGTAAATTACAAATATTGCAGACTAAATAATGACAATAAAAATCCATAAGGAAGATGATTTCAAGAAGATGCGCTCGGCTGGCATGCTTGCTGCACGCACCCTTGATTACATAACTGGATTTGTTATTCCTGGAGTTACTACTGACCGCTTGAATGATTTATGTCATGAGTTTATTATTACTAACGGCGCTATCCCAGCTCCGCTTAATTACAAAGGATTTCCAAAGTCGATTTGTACTTCGATTAATCATGTTGTGTGTCACGGTATACCATCTGATAAAAAGCTAAAAAATGGCGATATAATAAATATCGATGTAACAGTTATATTAGATGGTTGGCATGGGGATACTAGTCGTATGTTCTATGTAGGCGATGCGGGCATTAAGCAAAAACGACTTATACAAGTTACTTACGAATCGATGATGATTGGTATCGAGATGGTAAAACCTGGTATACGCCTTGGTGATGTTGGTCACGCGATCCAGCAATATGCACAAAAACATAATTATTCAGTGGTTCGTGATTATACCGGTCATGGAATTGGGAGAGTTTTTCATGACGAGCCAACAGTACTCCATTATGGAAAACCTGGGACTGGCGCTTTACTCCAAGAAGGAATGTTTTTCACTATTGAGCCTATGCTAAACGCTGGCAGAGCAGAAACTATTTTGAGTAAGTTTGATAATTGGACGGTAACAACTAGAGACAAGTCCCTTTCTGCGCAATTTGAGCACACAGTAGGTGTAACCAAAGATGGGGTAGAAATTTTTACACTATCACCAACAAATCTTCTATATCCGCCATATGCATCAGGAAAATAAAGAAGATAACAAACAACCACATTATTTGGGGCATCGCAAGAGGCTGAAGGAAAAATTTTTAAATTCAGACCCTTCTAGCGTCAATGACTATGAATTATTAGAATTGCTTCTCTTTCAGGCAGTACCAAGAAGAGATGTTAAGCCTCTGGCCAAAGAATTGTTACAAAAATTTGGGAACTTTAACCAACTAATTAATGCCGAAAAAGATAAGATTTTTGCCGTAGATGAAGCTAAGGAACCTACATACTTACAGCTCCGTTTACTCAAAGAGCTTTTGAATCGTATTTTTCAGAGCGAGGTCAAAGAAAAAAACATTATAAGCTCCTGGAGTGCATTGCTTGATTATCTAAAATTTAATATGGGTTGTCTAAAAATAGAACAATTTAGGGTTTTATTTTTAAATAAAAAAAATATTCTTATTGCTGATGAAGTTGTTGCTAGTGGCACTATAGACCAAACGCCCGTTTACCCTAGAGAAATTGTCAAGAAATCTCTGTTCCATGAAGCTGGGGCGATTATTTTAGTTCATAACCATCCAAGTGGTAATACCAAGCCCTCAAAATCTGATATTGATTTAACTACCCAAATTATTAATGCTTGTAATATGATTAATGTAACTGTCCATGATCATGTTATTATAAGCAGTGATAACTATTATAGTTTTAAATCAAATATGCTATTATGACTTACTATATATCAAGTCTTCTTATTTTGGGCACCGTTTCAACAACCGCCTCTTACTTACTGACGAAGCTACTTATCAATCTACTCCCAAAATACGGAATGGTTGATGCACCAAGTGCAAGAAGAGTTCACAACAAAGAAACTCCACGTGGTGGTGGCATAGCATTTGTTATTACTTTCGGAATGTTCCTACCTTTATTTGAATATTGTATGTTTGGGCAATTTGAACGTTCATATACTATATTGCAAATATTTCTTCCGATCAGCCTGGTGTCATTTTGGGATGATATATCTCATGTAATGATTCCCATAAGATTGATTATACACGTACTATGCTCTTTCTTAGCAATTATGTGGCTTGTTCATCCAAGCGTAGTACTTAGTTATGGAATTCCTATTTATTTAGATTTAACGATAGCCGCCTTTGCTTTACTTACTTTTTTGAATTTATATAATTTTCTTGATGGTATTGATGGTATAACTGTCAGCGAAACCATGCATTTATCAATTACTATTATAATTCTTTGTTTTCTTAGCTACGACATCATTCCAAATGTTGACATGGTTATTATTATTACTACTATCATATTGGGATGGTCGATAGGATTTTTTTATTTTAACTGGCAACCAGCAAAAATATTTTTAGGTGATACAGGAAGTATCAGCATAGGTTTTTTAATCGGAGTATGTTTGCTAACAGTGGCTTCAGCAAGTGCTAAACTATTTGCTGCCTGTGTTATTGCTTCACTTTATTATATTGCTGACGGTGGTTTAACTATTTTAGTCAGGATTGTTAAAAGAGAGAGAATATGGGAGCCTCACTTGCAACATTTTTTCCAAAAATCAGTACGCAAAGGACATAGCCATAAAAGAGTAGTAAAACGTATAATAAAATGTAATTTGTTGCTAATGATCCTTTCGATTGGCTCTATATATTATCCAATCATTTCAATAATTGGAGCACTTATTGTTGTATTAATTACTCTAATTAGGTCAGTAATTTAGAAATATTATGAGACCTATAGTTAACGACGTAAATAAACTTATTTATAGTATTTATAAAAGGCAAAATCCAATTTTAGCCGAGTTAATTGTAAATTGGGGAAAAATTGTTGGTGTTAAGTATAGCACTCAGTCGAATCCATTAAAGATTACTACAATTAGAGAAGGCGGGAAACAAATAAATATTTTGCAGGTAGTTGTTGATAGCTCAAGCATTTCAATGGAAATTGCCTATCAGCAAGAACTAATGATTGAAAGAATAGCAATATATCTTGGTTACAAAGGAATTCACAAGATTAAATTACTAGTGAGAGGATAAATTTGTCTGATGTTTCAAAAGTCATCCTGAGACGTCGATGGTTTTAACCATAATTAAACATAAGCCACAAATTTTTAGATAATTTTTAAAAATAAATTAAAGAACAATGAAAGATTTAGATTTTGCAATTGAAGTTGAAAGAATTATAAATAAAATAGCCACAACTATTGAAGATAACGATCAAGAATGTAGATTTGATCTGGATCTCAATGATGGAATCCTTACTTTCTCAAATGAGAGTGGTACCTATGTTATAAACAAACAAAGTGCCTCTAAAGAAATATGGTTATCTTCACCGATCAGTGGACCATATCATTTTGCTCTACAAGGAGAGCAATGGAAATCTCGTACTGGAGCAGAATTATATCAGGTACTGTCATATGAATTACAAATAGAAATAAAAGGTTAGCTAATCAATGAGCGGCAACATCAAAGAATTAAGTTTCTATTTAGTCGGGCACATAAAGAGTTTATTGATAGTATTAATATCATTGCTAAGTGTTTCCGCGTCCCTTCTCCTTATAGGATTTATCTTTAGAAAATTGATAGATAATGGCTTAAACGCCGGGCAAATAGGTGTAGTTCATAATTCTATTTATTTAATTTGTGGATTGATTGGTGTTTTTG
>NZ_JARJFB010000035.1:0-12606 GCF_034554655.1 Candidatus Megaera venefica | reverse complement strand
CTATGGCTCATTTTATGATCAAATTCGAAGGGAGAATTTAAGTGCCTATAATCGAATTTACACAAATAGATGGAAAGTCTCGGGAAAGGTGTCATAATCGCTTTTCTTAAATTTATTATTTATTATTTGTTATATTTAAGAATAGCTCTTCTTAAGACCGCGCATGTTTTATTTGTAAAACGAAGAGGAATCTCATCAATATTTCGAGGCTTTAAAGCTTCCTTGGCTGAAAAAATATCTTTAAGGTCTTTATTCAGCTGGGATTTATCTCATTCAGTTGCGCGTGCTAGGATATTTTTTGTAATAGGAGGGTTTTCTTTAGTTTTTCTTATAATAAGTATCAGGTTACTAATTGTAGCTAGTACTGACTATGTAAATTTTCAAAAAACAATGGGTCGTAAATCAATTCACAGAGTCGATATCACCGACAGAAATAATAATTTACTTGCTGTAAATCTTCCTGGGGCTTCTCTGTATGCTAATCCTAGAAAGATTATTGACCCAGAGGAGTCCATTAAAAAATTGTTACTCGTAATACCTGATTTAGATGCAAAAAAGATTTTGGCTGACCTAAAAAGTAATAAAAGTTTTGTTTGGATAAAGAGAGATGTTACTCCTCTTGAGCATGAAAAAATATATAACATTGGTATGCCAGGTTTTGGTTTTGAAAGAGAGCAAAAAAGGATTTACACATACGGTAATTTGTTATCACACGTAATTGGTTATGTGAGTAGGGATATGAATGGCCTTGCGGGCATTGAGCAATTTTTTGAGAAATTCATTACCGGTCAAAAAGAAAAAGAAGATAGAACTGGTATGGGCGACGTATTGCAACTTTCAATTGATGTTCGTGTACAAAATATTCTTAGTGAAGAGATGGAAATAGTCATGAAGAAATTCAAGGCTAAAGGAGCTGCAGGAATAATAGTTGATCCAAATAATGGAGAAATTTTAGCCTTAGTAAGCAAGCCTGATTTTGATCCGCATAATCCTGGTGCAGCTAAAGCTGAACAGTTGTTTAATATGGTTACACAAGGAGTGTATGAAATGGGATCTGGTATGAAGGCTTTAACTGTGGCAGTTGGGCTTGATACTGGATCTACGTCAATTAACGATGCTTATGATTTAAGTTATCTTAGGGTCCAGGGTTTTCAAGTTAAAGATCATCCACGTCCCTTAAAAGGGTGGCACTCAGTTCCACATATTTTTCTTAAATCAAGTAATGTCGGTTTAGCACAAATTATTCTAGAAACAGGCAAACAAAGTATACTTGAGTACTTAAGAAGATTAAGGTTACTTGAGCCATTACAAATGGAAGTCCTTGAGAGGGCCAGGCCGTTATTTCCGAATTTTTCGCGGTGGACTGATTTAAGTTTAATAACTATGTCGTACGGATATGGCATATCTGTTAGTCCAGCGCATTTTATACAAGCGATGATGCCTATTGTAAATGGAGGTGTTATCTATCCACTAACTTTGGTAAAAAGAGACCCGAAAGAAAAACTGGTTGGAGAAAGGGTGTTTCAGGAGAGTACTTCACTTGCAATGAGAAAATTAATGCGTCTTGTTGTTACTGATGGCACAGGTTCAAAAGCTGAGGTTAAAGGCTATTATGTTGGGGGTAAAACTGGGACAGCCGAGATTGCGCATGCTGGCGGATATGATAAAAACAGAAGAATGTCATCGTTCTTTGGTATTGTTCCTGCATCAAATCCAAAATATATAATATATATAGTCTATAATGAGCCAGTAGGAATTAAGGAGTCTTTTGGTTTTGCTGGCGGTGGTTGGACTGCTGCTCCAACAGTTGGCGCTGTTCTTAAAAGGTTAGTAGCGCTTTATGGTATGACTAAGGTTGACGAGGATAGTGAAGAAGTGCAGGAGTTAAATAACATTGAGTATAAGATAAGAGATGAAACTTAAGTTACAAACGCTATTTACAGAAGAAAAGATAAAAGATATCTCGTTTGATTCGAGAAGGGTAAAGCCAGGTGATGCTTTTTTTGCAATTCGTGGTGAAAATTTTGATGGTAATAAGTTCATTGAAGATGCTTTAAGAAAGGGAGCTTCGCTGGTTTTTACTGATGACAAGAGTTCTGCGCTTCATTCGGGCAAAGTAGTGTACGTCCAAGATGCTAGAATGAGTTTAGCCATTGCAGCTGAAATATTATATCCTAAAAATCCTAGTAACATTATAGCTGTGACCGGGACAAATGGCAAAAGTTCTGTAGTATCTTATGTTCATCAAATCTTGTCGCTACTTGGAAAAACTAGTGCTTGTATAGGAACCTTAGGTTTGGAATCGAATATAGAGCTAATAAAAGATTTTAATAATATTGAAAATTCTCATCAAACAACTAGTGATCCTGTTAGTTTTAGAATGGTATTAAATACCCTAGAGGAAAGTGGCATAGCGAATGTAGCTTTCGAAGCTTCAAGCCATGGTATAGATCAAAAACGACTTGGTGAGATTAAAGTTAAATCTGCAGCATTTACAAGTTTCTCCCAGGATCATTTGGAATATCACAAAACAATGGAAAATTACTTGCAAGTCAAACTTGGGTTTTTTAGAGATAATTTAGAAAAGGGAGGTGAGGCTGTTATTAATTCTGAAATAATGTTTTTTGATTCAATTAAGAAATTTTTAGAAGAGCATTCGATTCGATATTTTTCTGTTGGCAAAGCTGGAGATATTAATGTAACTAGTTGCAAGGGGAGTATTGTGGGGCAAGAAATTACTTTCGAGTTTTTACAAAAAAAATACAAATTCTCTACTAGTATTATCGGATCGTTTCAGGCAACAAACATATTGATAGCAGCCAAATTGGTGTATAACCTAAATATTGGTTTTGATGATATTGTTAAGGTATTGCCCAAGTTAAAGGCCGTTTGCGGGCGATTGCAAAGAATTACTGACCCTAAATCTGATTTTCAGGTATTCGTTGATTACGCTCATACTCCAGATGCTTTAAGTCAATCCTTGAGTGAGCTTAAGAAAATAAAACCTGAATCAGGAAAACTTTGTGTTATTTTTGGATGTGGTGGGGATAGAGATAGTTTAAAGCGTCCAATAATGGGTAAAATCGCAACAAGTATTGCCGATTATGTAGTTATAACTGATGATAATCCACGCACAGAAGATGCAACCAAGATTAGAAATGAGATTGCGCTCGGTATGGTAAATAGTACCGGAGATGTACCATTAAAAACTGAAGTTGATATTATTGGTGATAGAAAAGAGGCAATTGTGAGTACAATTGAAAAATTAAAGAAGGGAGATATTCTGCTCATAGCTGGAAAAGGGCATGAAGATTATCAGATTATAGGAAATAGTATTAATAAGTTTAGTGATATAGAGATTGCTACTTGGGCTTTTAAAAACGCAGTAGAAAGAGGTGTTCAATAATGATATATTCAGTGGAAATTAAATAATGGGGTTAAAATGATTTGGACAACCAAAGAATTGGGTAAGGCATTATTACTAAATATTGCTGGTAATAGAGAATTTGGCAAAGTGCAATTTAATTCTAAAGACGTGGACCAAGGAGACATTTTTATTGCTTTAAAGGGCGTACGCGATGGGCATGAATTTGTTCTGGATGCATTAGATAGGGGGGCTTCAGTCGCAATTGTTTCCCAAAAAATTAGCAATGTTGACCAAGCAAAGCTCATAATGGTAGAAGATACATATGAGGCTTTAATGGATTTGGCTGAGTTTAAACGCCGAAATTCAAAAGCAAAATTCATTGCAATTACCGGAAGTGTCGGGAAAACTAGTACAAAAGAAGCAACGAAAATAATGCTTAGTGCTTATGGAAAAACTCACGCTAGTCATGGAACGTTTAACAATTATCTGGGAGTCCCTCTTTGCTTAGCGTCGATGCCAAATGATACAGAATATGCTGTAATCGAGATGGGCATGAGTGCAAAAGGAGAACTGAGTGAACTCAGTAAGCTTGCTATACCGGATGTCGCTTTGATTACTGCAGTTTCTGAAGGTCATATAGGCTCTTTTAATTCTCTTGAAGAAATTGCCGATGCGAAATGTGAGATATTTGAGGGAATGGATATTAATGACGGAATAGCTATAGTTAATCGGGACATTACGACTTATGAAAGATGCATACAGAATATTGACCGAGCTGGAATGCAGAATGTACAAACTTTTGGTAAGAGAGTAGATGCAGGGGTAAGGTTTGTTTCAAGCGAGATCTTGGAGGATAATGCTTTAAGGTTATTATATACTATTGATAGTGAAGAATTGGAGTTAGTTATACCACTTATACCGGTTCATTTAGCTGAGAATTTTGCAGCTGCTTTTGCAATTATAAAAGCGCTGAAGCTTGACCCGGAAGCGGCGACTAGTGCAATAGCTTCCTTCATTCCGGTAGTTGGTAGAGGTGGTTTGCTTACTGTAAAAAAAGATGGTAAGGAATATAGAATTATCTGTGACTATTATAATGCTAATCCACAATCAATGAATGCTGCCTTAGAGTATTTAAATTTGTTCGATAACGAGAATAAAGTTGCTGTGCTTGGCGATATGGGTGGGCTTGGTAAATTTGAGAATGAACTTCATATGAGTATAGTTCCTCATATCAAAGATTCAGGAGTTAAGAAGCTATTTTTGGTTGGCGAAAGGATGAAACATTTGAAAAATGAATTTGGCAAAGAGATTCAAGTTTTTTGTTTTGACGATGCTCAGTCGCTTTGCACAGAAATTGATAAGTATATTGTTGGTGGCGAATTAATACTTATCAAAGGTTCAAGAAGTATGGGAATGGAAAGAGTAGCCACTAAGCTAGGGGTTGAGAATGCTCTATAATATACTGGTCCCGTTTGCGCAGAAATTTCATATAGCTAATTTATTTACGTATATTAGCTTCAGAAGTGGCCTTGCTATCTTAGTTAGTATATCTCTTTCTTTGTATATGGGGCCTAAGCTAATTCGATATCTTAGAGGTATGCAAAAAAATGGTCAGCCAATCAGAGATGATGGTCCTTCAAGTCATTTTAGTAAAGCTGGTACGCCGACAATGGGTGGGTTGATGATACTAGGTTCAACCATTATTACCACTTTATTGCTTGCTGATTTATCTAACCCATATATTTGGGTTGTGCTTTTTGTTTTACTATCATTTGGCGTACTAGGTTTCATTGATGATTATAAAAAAGTAAGCAAAAATAATTATCGTGGTATTAGCGGTAGAATGAAGTTGATTATTCAGTTTGTAATTAGTGCTCTTGCTTTTATCGCCATTTCGTATTGTGCTAGGCCAGAATTTGCAACGCAACTAGCTTTTCCTTTTTTTAAAAATTTGTTTCTGGATTTAGGTTATTTCTATATACCATTTGCTATGGTTGTGATTATTGGTTCATCTAATGCTGTAAACTTGACTGATGGATTAGATGGGTTGGCAATCGGCTCCATAACCATTGCTATAGCCTCTTTTGGTTTAATTTCATATCTAGTGGGGAATAGCATTTATGCAAATTATTTACAGATAATTCATGTCCCACATGTTGGCGAGCTTACGGTTTTATGTGCTGCTATAATAGGTAGTAGCTTAGGATTTTTGTGGTACAATGCACAGCCGGCTGAAATATTCATGGGTGATACTGGTAGCTTGTCATTAGGCGGAGTAATTGGAACAATAAGTGTTATTACTAAACACGAGCTGGTTCTTTGTATTATTGGAGGGGTGTTTGTTATCGAGACATTATCGGTGATTATTCAAGTGTTGTATTTTAAAAGAACTGGTGGAAAAAGAATATTCCTTATGGCTCCATTACATCATCATTTTGAAAAAAAAGGATGGCCAGAATCAAAGGTGGTAATAAGGTTTTGGATCTTAGCTATAGTTTTTGCATTGATTGGTTTGTCTTCACTAAAATTGAGATAAATCTATGTATGGAAACAATCCCAAAAGGGCTGCTGAATTTGGCGATGGCTTAGTACTTAAGGTTCAGAAAATATTCAAAACGTTACAGGGCGAAGGGCCAAATGTTGGTGTTCCGGCTATATTTATAAGGTTGGGTGGATGTAACCTGGCTTGTAGTTTTTGTGATACTGATTTTGAAGGTTTTGTTGAAATTGAGCTTAATAAAATAATATCCCAAATTAGACAATTAAGTTTAAATGATAGAGGCGTTAAATCAGTAAACTTAGTGGTTATTACGGGAGGAGAGCCACTGCGTCAACAAATATCTCCCTTATGTGATAAGTTAATACAAGATAATTATGCAGTACAAATTGAGACAAATGGTACGATTTACAGGACAATTCCAAAAGAGGTAGAAATTATCTGCTCACCGAAAGTTGTTGCAGGAAATTATTTATCAGTAAGAGAAGATCTGTTACCAAACATTAGAGCATTTAAATTTCTTATTTCGGCAAATATAAAGGAATATTCTTCTGTGCCTGAACTAGGACAGAAAAGATGCAATATCCCTGTTTTTGTGCAAGCAATGGATGAGTACAAAGAGGAGATTAATATACAAAATCTTAAACTTGCTGTTGATATAGCGATAAATAACAGTTATCGTTTATCTTATCAAATTCACAAAGACCTTGGAATAGAGTAAGTAAAAACAGTATTTGAATTAAGTGGATGAGAAGGAGCGTTATGAAAAAAGCGGTTGTTTTGGTTAGTGGTGGTCTTGATTCGTCGACAGTTCTTGCAATGCTTGATAAAGATGGATATGAGATTTATGCTCTAAGCTTTAATTACTCTCAGAATCATCTTGTTGAGATAGCAAAAATTCAAAGTTTTATCACCAGATATAACGTGAAAGCACATAAAATTATTAATTTAGATTTGTCTGCATTTAACAACTCAGCTCTGATAGATAAAGCGATTCAGGTGCCTAAATATTCAAATGTAAATGATTTGGGTGATCAAATCCCGGTAACTTATGTGCCAGCGAGAAATACTATATTCCTAAGTTATGCTCTTGGTTATGCCGAGGTTATTGGTGCGTTTGATATATTTATTGGTGCTCACATGACTGATTCAGCAAATTACCCGGATTGTAGACCGGAGTATCTTAAAAGTTTTGAAACAATGGCAAATCTAGCAACAAAGCTTGGCGTAGAGGGAAATAGAATTAATATCAATGCTCCACTGATAAATATGTCAAAAGCAGAAATTGTAGCAAAAGGCATTGAGCTTGAAGTTGATTATTCAGAAACTATATCGTGTTATGACCCAACTATATCAGCAATATCTTGTGGAACTTGCCATGCTTGTTTAGTTCGTTTGGAAGCTTTTAAAGCAAATGGCCAAGTAGATCGTATCCAATATTTGAGGTAATAGCATGAATACCCAATATTTTTTTGGTTCATTCCCGGCTTTGGATCTTGGTGAACTAGTACTTCGAGAAATTTTAGCGACTGATGCCCAAGATTATTTTGATTATATGAATCGTAATGAGATGGAAGGTTTTTTGACAAAAGAAAACAGGCCACAAACAATTGAGAAAGCATTAGAAGAAGTGCAATATTGGGGTAGTTTATTTCCTGCTAAGCGAAGTATTTACTGGGCTATTGCTCTAAAAGAAACTAATCAAATGATTGGTACAGCTGGTTTTAACCATATTTCTTTTGCTAATTCTAGAGCGGAAATTAGCTACGATCTAAACCCAGATTATTGGGGTAAGGGGGTAATGCTAAAATCAATTAAAGGCATATTGCATTTTGCTGATTTTGGTCTTGGGCTGGTTAGAATTCAAGCAACAGTGATTATTGACAATGAGAAATCAATTAAAGTTCTTGAAAGATGTGGTTTCGAAAAAGAAGGCTTCATGAAGAAATATGAAGTTGTAGAAGGAGAGCATAAGGACTACTATATGTTCGGTAGAGTTGTTTAAAATTTAACCTGAATTTGACCTAAGAAATACATCAACTTAGGTGCAAAACGTCTTTTTATGGGGTTGTTATGCAGTTGCGTATTTTCTTATCAATATTAATTAGTTTGAACTTTTTTGTAGAAACTGTGAATGCAAAAGTAATTAAAACTACTGATACGGCTGTGATTCGTCAGGAAGTTTTGAAATTAACAAAAGATGACTTGGTAACTTTTGATGTAAAGGGCGTAATATTTTCTCCAACAGATCAAATTCTTGCCCATAGGTTTATACCGGAATATAGACAATTTCTTAAGCAAATAGAACTTACAAAAGGAATAGATGAAGCTAAAAGATTAGAGGGGGTTGTGTTGCTTAACTATGAGCCTAGGCTTGTAGATGAAGATATTCCTGAAATTATCAAAGCAATTCAGCGTAATGAAACCAGAGTTATAGCTCTCACGGGTGGGTACACAGGCCCACTTTCTGCAATAGAGAGTAAGGAAGATCTTAGAGTAAAGACATTAAAAAATTTTGGTATAGATTTTAGTGCTAGCTTCTTGGTTCCTATGGTTAGGTTTGATGCCTTGATAAAAAAAGATTCTAATGATCCAGTGCCACTATATAAAAATGGTGTATTGTTTTCTTCAAGGTATCCAAAAGGAGTCGTCCTTAAAAGCTTTTTAGAGAAAGTTAAATTTAAGCCAAAGAGAATAGTTCATATAGATAATAGTCTTAAAAAGATTGAGGAAGTGGAAAGTTTTGCTGATGAAGCAGGAATTGATTACCTAGGCATACATTACACTAAGATACACGAAAATTATTCGCAAGAACTTGATCAAGCAGTAGTTGATAAAAAGTTTGAAACTCTAGTTGAGAAAAGTTTGTGGATTTCAGATAAAGTTGCTAAATGTATAATTAACACCAGATCTTCTATTGAAAAATGTAATGCAAAAAAATTAGTACGCTAGGTATTGTAATATTTTTTACTTTGGTTTCTAAACTAATGAGTCTCAAATTACATAAATGGTAGTTATTTTTAATCTAAATAACCTTGAAACCCTTGTCAAAAACAAGAATTATATCTAACCTATTACATAAATATAAGTAAGTTTGTTAGCTGATTGAATAAAGAAGAAGTTTTTTATGTCTAAAGACCCTATTGTAATAAAAAATTCAAGGCCGCTTTCGCCTCATTTAAGTATATATAAACTCCAGATAAGTTCTGTATTGTCTATTGGTCATCGTTTGAGTGGTGTGGGCTTATTTTTTGGCCTAGGTGCGTTTTGTTGGTGGTTTATATTTTGGGTATTTAGTAAATTTGAGCCTTGCTATTTAGATTTTTTAGATAGTTCAATGGTAAAATTAATATTATTTCTAGTTAGTTATAGCTATTTTTATCATTTTTGTACGGGTATTAGGCACCTTGTATGGGATGCTGGTTATGGTTTTTCGATTAAATCAATTAATTTAACTGGTTGGCTTGCTGTGATAGTATCAGTGTGCCTAACAGTCATATATTGGTTATTTATGTGAGGTATGACTTGTGAAAAATAAATATAGATCTGATCTAGCTATAGCAAAAAATTTAGGGTCAGCAGGTTCTGGGTCTGCCCATTGGTGGCATCAGAGGGTTACTGCTATAATACTTACTATTACAACTTTTTGGTTAATTTGTTTTTCTTGGAGTTTAAGCGGTTTAGAAGTAAGTGGAGTAATTGACGTTGTAAAAAAACCGTACAATATAGTTATGCTTGCATTGTTTACTGTAGCTGGGTTTTACCATGCAGCACTGGGAATGCGTGTTATAATTGAAGATTATATTCATTGTAGAGCAATCAGGCTGGTATCGATTCTATTGGTACAAATTTTTTCTATAGTAACAATTATCAGCTTTATTATAGCTGTTCTGCATGTAATGAATTTATAACGGAATCTTAATATGGCACACGAGTATAAGGTAATTAACCATGAATTTGATGTAGTAGTAGTGGGAGCCGGCGGAGCAGGCCTGCGGGCTACGTTTGGTATGGCAGAAGCTGGCCTTAGTACCGCGTGCGTTACTAAGGTATTCCCGACTAGAAGTCACACTGTGGCAGCTCAAGGTGGAATTAGCGCGGCTCTTGGCAATATGGGGCAAGACGATTGGCGTTGGCATATGTATGACACAGTTAAGGGCTCAGATTGGTTAGGAGACCAGGATGCTATTGCTTACATGTGTAAACATGCAGCTGAAAGTGTTATCGAACTAGAGCATTACGGTGTCCCATTTTCTAGAACAAAAGAAGGAAAAATTTATCAACGTCCTTTTGGAGGAATGACTACTGAGTATGGGAAGGGAAAACCAGCGCAAAGAACTTGCGCGGCAGCAGACAGAACTGGACATGCAATATTACATACTCTTTATCAGCAAGCTTTAAAACATCAGGCTCAGTTCTTTATAGAGTATTTCGCTACCGATCTGATTATGGAAAATGGTGTGTGCAAGGGCGTGATGGCCTGGAACCTTGATGATGGATCGCTACATGTTTTTAGGGGACATATGGTGGTGCTTGCAACAGGCGGATATGGAAGAGCATATTTTTCTGCTACATCTGCTCATACTTGTACTGGTGATGGTGGTGGTATGTGTATACGGGCAGGTATACCTATGCAAGATATGGAATTTGTTCAGTTCCATCCAACTGGAATCTACGGTGCTGGTTGCTTAATAACAGAAGGAGCCAGGGGAGAAGGTGGATATTTAGTTAACTCAGAGGGTGAGCGTTTTATGGAAAGATACGCTCCATCAGCAAAAGATCTTGCGTCAAGGGATGTTGTTTCTCGTTCAATGACTATGGAAATAAGGGAAGGTCGGGGTGTTGGTCCGCATAAGGATCACGTATATTTGCATTTAAATCATTTGCCTCCAGAAGTTTTAGAAAAAAGACTCCCAGGTATCTCGGAGACGGCAAAGATTTTTTCAGGTGTGGATGTAACTAAAGAGCCAATACCGGTAATTCCTACAGTGCATTATAATATGGGTGGTATCCCAACAAATTACCACACAGAAGTCATCACCTTGAAAAAAGGCAAGCAGGAAGTTGTGCCTGGTCTTATGGCTATTGGAGAGGCTGGTTGTGTTTCGGTACATGGAGCAAATCGTCTTGGTTCTAATTCACTTCTTGATCTTGTTGTATTTGGTAGGGCGGCTGCCCATAGAGCTGAAGCTGTGGTTAATAAAGAAGCCCCGCATTCTAAGCTAAAAAGTGATACTTTAACTCCGCTGCTAGAGAGATTTGATACTATAAGAGCTGCTAAAGGTAAAACTTCAGTTGCTGATTTAAGGCTTAAAATGCAAAAAGCAATGCAGAACCATGCTGCGGTATTTAGAACAGAAGAAACATTAGAAGAAGGAAAGAAGCTTATAGATTCTATTCGTAAAGAATATGAGGATATTAATATTAATGATCGTTCAATGATTTGGAATAGCGATCTTGTTGAAGCGTTGGAGTTATCTAATCTGTTAGATCAGGCTGTTCTTACTATGCATGCAGCTGCTAATCGGAAAGAAAGCCGTGGTGCCCACGCAAGAGAGGATTATCCTGAAAGAGATGACAAGCACTGGATGAAGCATACGATGTTGTGGCTTGATGAGCAAGGCCAGGTAAAAATAGATTACAAGCCAGTAACGCTTGAAACCAACTCGGATGAAGTTGAAACTGTGCAGCCTGTTAAAAGGGTATACTAGGTAGAGTGGAATGACTATAAAAGCCAAGTTTACAATGACATTTTTTAGGACTAGTATTTAGAATATTTAAGAGGAGATAGTATGGCTGATTTAAGATTACCTCCAAATTCAAGGGTGCTTGAGGGTAAAGTTCATGTTAGTCTGGAGTCTGGAGAGTCTCCTAAAAAACTTATAATTTACCGCTATGACCCTGATTCAGGAGAAAATCCAAGGGCAGATACTTACGAAATTGATTTAGATAAATGTGGCCCTATGATCCTTGATGCCCTTATCAAAATTAAGAATGAACTAGACTCTACACTAACATTTAGGCGTTCATGTCGTGAAGGAATTTGCGGCAGCTGCGCTATGAATATTGATGGAACTAATACATTAGCGTGCACCAAGCCTATAGAAGAAATTGTTGGCGATATCAAGATTTATCCACTTCCACATATGAAGGTTATAAAAGACCTTATACCAGACATGACTCATTTTTATGCTCAATATGCTTCAATTGAACCTTGGCTGAAATCAGATACTCCTGTTTCCAAAGATAGGGAAAGGCTACAATCAGAAGAAGATCGTGAAAAGCTTGATGGACTTTATGAGTGTATACTTTGTGCATGTTGTTCTACCTCTTGCCCTAGTTATTGGTGGAATGGAGATAAATACCTTGGTCCGGCTATACTTTTGCAAGCTTACAGATGGCTTGCCGATTCAAGGGATGAAGCCGATGGGGATAGGTTACATCAACTTGAAGACCCATTTAAGCTTTATCGGTGTCATACCATTATGAATTGTACAAAAACTTGTCCTAAAGGTTTGAATCCAGCTAAAGCTATAGCTGAAATTAAGAAAAAAATGATAGAAAGGGAAGGGATATAAATTAATTTATGAGTAGTATTATACAAAACTCCAAATTAAATAAGAAAAGTGGATTTCAAAGATGGGCATTGTTCATCCTACAAGAGACTTTCCATCTATTTGTGTAAATTCGATTATAGGCACTTAAATTCTCCCTTCGAATTTGATCATAAAATGAGCCATAG
>NZ_JARJFB010000034.1:0-12646 GCF_034554655.1 Candidatus Megaera venefica | reverse complement strand
CTTCAGACACATCAAGATCTTGCTGCAAATATTCATAACCACAAAAATATTGCCAATAAATATTTTCCTTTAGCTCTTCCTCCGTAAACGAATCAGAACCGTTGTACATAGCTTGAAGCATTGATAGTGCTAGCATTACTCTATGATCTTTCTTATTTCTACCAAATTGCTTGATTTCAATGTTAGGCAATGCTCTGGCTTCAAGTTCAGACCAATTTACTAAATCCCTTAGTTTATATAACTTGTTTTTAGGATTTAGTTTTGTAGATAATTTCTCTTCAAATAACCTTTCTTGTTTTTGGAGAAAAGTAATATTTTCTATAGGCATAATTTTAAAATCCGTAAGCTTTATGCGGTAATTATACCATTTTCTTATGGATTTTGTAAGCTGTTTATGACATGAAACCCCTTGTTAATTCAGGCGGGGAGAGTTTTGACGGAGGGACTTTCTACGGTTTTATAATGAATGTTACCCACAAGTGGGTGGTGTCAAATAGTTTTGCTGAACGGTGTTTTAGATAATTATAATAGTCAATTATTGACCATTATCCCCGAACTATTAGCTATGAGCCAATTTTAGTTGGGACTGATTTTTGATAAGCTGTAATAGAAGCTTCATTTAACAGGGTGATACCTACTCTTATATTCTTTATACCAAATGGATCTTTAGGATCAAATGGTTCTCTATCAGACAATCCTATGATTTTAACTACTTGTCCTTTATCAATTAGTTTTTGTGTCATAAACTTACGCACTTCATTCGCACGATCAGCTGAAATGTTCCAAAAATCTATGCCAGTGTCACTACCAGCTTTGACAGAAGCTGTATGACCACTGATGGATATATAGTTAGGTTGTGTGCTAACCATTTTGGCGATAATAGTTATTATCTTCTCCATGTATGGTTGCAGATCGGCGGTATTTGGTTTAAACATTGGCCTATTATCGCTATCCATAATTTGGATACGTAAACCTTCATTTGTAATGTCTATTTGTATGTTATCGGCAAAGCTCTTAAGCTCTGAGCTTTGTTGGATGCTATTCATTATGCTGATAAAATGATCGCGCTCTATGTCGCTCATATTACTTGGCATGCGTGCTGAGTCTACTCTGTGCCCTTTAGACGGTGAGCCATAGATTAATGAGCTTGAAGCTGCATTAGGTGCGCCAGTACCTTTTTCGATGTTAGCATCAGCGCCCCCATCAAATCCAAGTCCAGCCTTATCACTAATTGATTCGGTAGGTGTAAAATACTGAGCAACTCCTTGAAGTGTAGCTTTATCAGAAACAGAAATTAACCAAAGTAGCAAAAAGAACGCCATCATGGCTGTTACAAAGTCTGCATAGGCCACTTTCCAAGCTCCACCGTGGTGACCACCACCTTGTACTTTCTTTATCTTCTTAATGATAATTTGCTGCTGCTTAGCCATCATCAGCCCATTATTTTCATTGAATTTTCGTTGATATAAGTATCAAGTTCTTCGAAAGAAGGTCTCAGGTCTTCTGGTATGTTTTTTCGCATGAATTCAACAACAATAATCGGTGGATTCCCGTTCAGGTAAGCGATAAAACCAGCCTTAGCGCAATCAACAAACTTTACTTTATAATCACCATATTTATGTAAGAAATGCCCCATGGGTCCAAACAAACCGTATGCTGTAAGAACACCAAGGAATGTACCAACTAGTGCTGCTCCAATAAGAGAGCCAAGCACGTCTGGTGGTTCCATAATACTTCTCATCGTAATGATTACTCCCAGCACTGCGGCGACAATTCCGAGAGCTGGTAGAGAATCTCCAAGGTTGGAGTAAACATCGCCGGCTGAAGCTGAACTACTTTTATATAGTTCAATTTCTTTGTCCATTACATCTTCAAATTGATGGGCATTATCCATTCCCATCGTCATTAGCCGCAAATTATCAGCAACAAAATCCTGAACAAACTGCTCCTTTTTAAGAGCTGGTGCAAGTTTAAATAATTCGCTTTCAGAGATATTTTCGATATGAGATTCAATCTCGAGCATACCCTTAATCTTCATGAGTTTAAAAGTATTAAAACTAAACAATAGAAGTTCCATGTAATCTTTTTTAACATAAGGCTTACCCTTCATGATTTGTTTAAAGCCGGCTAATGCCTTTTTTAAAGAAGACAAAGGAAATCCTATTATTACGGATCCAAGACCAGCACCTAATATTATAACAAATTCATTTGGTTGATAAAGAACCCTAAGGTCTCCATGGTGCATGGTATAACCTAGCACCACCGACCCAAAAACAATCACAATACCTAGTATATAAAACATCGATTATAAGCTTCTATTTTAATTATATTAATATATGGTTAGCTGGAAGTATCTTTTTTGTTATCTCTATCAAAAGTGCCTTAATAGTTCCAACGTAGTCAGCTGCACTTTGCATAGTCTAGTCTTCTTTTTTAAAAAATTGCTTCAAAAATTTTATTTGATCTAGATATTATTCTTAATTACATTCTTAATTATTAGCGATAATACAACAGCTTAATCATTATAACTTATTTTTTCTTAGTTTACTAAAAAAACTTGCAATAATTGTTTCCGATTCAAGTCTTTGTATGCCGGAATAAATTTCTGGCCTATAAAAACAAGAGTTTGTTGTATAAAACCTTACGCCATTTTCTACAGCCCCCTGTTTTTCGTCAGAAGCAGCATAGTACATTCTTGCTATTCTTGCATTTGAAATAGCACTTGCGCACATTGTGCAAGGTTCTAGGGTAATATATATATCACAATTTAATAAAGTTTTATTATTAATTTTTTTGCAAGCCATATCAATCGCAATCATTTCGGCATGTAAATTTGGATTATTTCCTTGTTGTGACATGTTATGAGCACTCGAAATCACTGTGTTAGTAAGATGATTTACTATAACACAACCAACGGGCACTTCTCCTTCTAAGTAGGCGAGGCGAGCTTCGGCTAGAGCCATGTGCATATAAAAATTATTAAAATCAGTATCGAAATTTGCCATGAAACCGAGCTCTATAAGAAGTTATTTAGACAGGATCTTGGTGAATTATAATCTCAGCTTTGGGAAAATGCTTTATTAATTCTGCTGCTATTTTATCTGAAATGGTATGAGCCTCAAGTAAAGATAAGTTTCCATCGATTTCTAAGTGAAATTGAATAAATGGTTTATCACCAGCAGATCGAGTTTTTAGTTCATGAACTCCTTTTGCTTGTGAAAAGGCATTAATAATTTGTAAAATCTTTTCTCGATCATTATCTGCAAATTCTTCATCGGCTAAGTTGCGGATCGCATCTCTAAAAAGCTGGCAAGATGCATAAAATATATAGAGTGAAATACCTATCCCGACCAGAGCATCGATATACCAAAATGAGCTACTTAAGTATAGTGAAACAACAACAGCTATATTTGTCAAAAAATCTGAGAAATAGTGCAATTTATCAGCCGCAATGATCTTTGAACCAGTTTTTTTTACAACAAAGCTTTGATAAAGAACTAAACAAAATGTTAGAAAAATACATAAATACATAGCGTTTGCACCAAACTCAGCATTTTGGGGGATATCCCTTAAATACAAAGCTTTGCTGGAAGAGAATAGAGTAAATAAACAGGATATCAGAAAAAATATTGACTGTGAAAAGATCGCTAAATCTTGGAATTTATCGTGACCAAATCTGTGATTATCATCAGGAGGAGCAAGTGCAATTCTTACGGCAATTAAATTAATAAATGAAGAAGAAATATCTAGTAATGAATCTATAAGGGAGGCGAGCATAGATTGAGATTCAGTCGTGATCCAAGCATAACTCTTTATTGATATAATTATAAAGGCAACTACAACAGATGCATAAGATGCAGATTTGATTAAGCCTTCCTCTTTAAGTCGTAACATGAGTGTAATTTATTTGCAATATACTAGCTAAACGTTTATTATACTAGTATCTAGGAAATTAATGTCAATTTTTTGTACCTTGGAGAAAGAATTTTTATGAAAAAAATAGCAAACTTATTATTAATTACTTTTGTTTCGATTTCAATAGCTGCTTGTAATGGGCAAATGAACAAGCAGGGCGGTGGAACTTTGATCGGTGGTTTAGCTGGTGGTTTGCTTGGGTCTCAATTTGGTGGAGGAGAAGGAAAGCTCGTTGCTGTTGGAGTAGGAGCGCTTGCAGGGGCATTAGTTGGTGGTCAAATTGGAAAAACTATGGATGAGTACGATAGACAAATGCTACAAAAAAGTTCGCAGCAGGCTCTTGAATTCTCTCCTGCTGGTAGTAGTGTAGCTTGGAATAACCCGGATAGCGGAAATCATGGTTCTATAACTCCAACAAAGACATTCAAAGAAAGTGGGCAATATTGCCGTGAATATCAGCAAGAAGTTGTAATTGGTGGTGAAAAACAAAAAGCTTATGGTAAGGCGTGTCGCCAGTCAGACGGTAATTGGAAAATAATCCAATAATATAGTGTATACAAAAGTTGAATTAGGTGCAACTTGTCATGGCAAGAGACCTATGGATGTACCCGAAGAAAAAAATCACCCCAAACTTGATGTTGGATCTTTTTGTGCCTCACCGCGATTCGTCATCTCGGGCCTGGTCCTGGATCTCAGGCAAGGGAAGGAGATCCTGAAACAAGTTCAGGATGACGATTTGGAGTCCATGAAATGGCCGTACAGAACTACACGACTCTACTCCTTCTCCATAGTTCAGGTTAAAATATAGCAAATAACCATATGATCCCACTTATTGAATTCAAATCTTTATCAAAAAGATTCGGTAACCACAAAGTGGTTGAGGGGGTGAGTTTTAAGTTAAACAAAGGCGAAATTACTACCTTAATTGGTCAAAATGGAGTTGGTAAAACTACATTAGCCAAAATTATATTAGGTCTTGAGCCATATGATAGTGGCGAGTTAATAATTGCAAAGGATTTGCGTATTGGTTATGTGCCGCAAAGCTTAGATTTAAGTTTTGCGATTCCAATAACTGTAAAAGGGTTGTTAGAAATCCTATCTCAGCATAAGACAATATCTAAAGATTTTGCTTTGTCTTATTTTCTAGATTTCGAAGAAATAAAGAATAAAGATATCTCCGAAATATCAGGTGGGCAGTTACAGAAAGTTCTTCTTGCGGGAACAATCATGAGCAAACCAGATTTGATAATTTTGGATGAACCAACTCAATATCTTGATGTTGCAAGTCAACAAGAATTTTATAAAACATTAGTGGAGCTAAAGAATAAATTTGGAATAACAATTTTCATGATATCACATGATTTATTCACCGTAATGAAGAACTCGGATCAAGTTATTTGTCTAAATGGTCACGTTTGTTGTAGCGGTAAACCAACAGACATAGACAGTAATAGCGATTTTAAAAATGCTCTATCTGAAATTGGTGTTTATATTCATACTCATGATCATAAACACTAAATGCTAAAATCCTTATCCTAAATTCGTGTTAAAAATATGGCGACCATAATACTAGTATCTATTCTAATAGGTTTGATTTTTGCTCCACTTGGTTGTTTTGTCTTGTGGAAGCGTTATGTTTATTTTGGTGATGGGCTTGCTCATGCAAGTATGCTAGCGCTAGCTATAAGCGTAATTGCTGGATTACCAATTATATATGCGGGTATTGTTAATACATTACTTTTTGCTTTATTAGTTTTTAAGGTAAAAACTAAATCAGGGAATAATGCCGCTATTGGTATGACCTCAAGTATTATGATCTCATTGGCCTTGATAGTGGCTGATATTTTTCCTGGTCGATTTAATTTTAATAGCATGTTTTTTGGTGACATAATAACTGCCACTAGCGAAGATGTGTTTAGGTTGTGTATAATTCTAGGCGTTACTTCTCTCTTTTTGGTAATAGCATTCCGTCAACTTATTTTGACAATACTCAGTAGAGATATAGCCCATTCTAGGGGAATTCGTGTAAAACTCCTTGAGTTTCTTTTCTTATCAATTTTATCATTTGCAGTAATTGCAACCATAAAAATTGTAGGAGCGCTTTTGGTTACTAGTATGATACTAATACCAGCTATGATTGCACGACTTACCTCTAACACCCCAATAATGATGATTTGGTTAGCAATCTTTTTTGCTGGGGCAATGAATCTTTCTGGAGTGTTATTGTCGCTTTATGCTGATTTGCCTTTTGCCCCAATTGTAATTTTATGTGGTGGGGTGATATATCTGGTTACTTACGTGGCTATGAATAGTTTTAGCTTTAAAAGATAGCATAGAGGTCAAAACTTGGGACAAAAGCAGAAGGATGGTTTTGTCTAGGGTGCAACGAAGGAAGATCCTGGGGCAGAAGCATGCGAAGCAAACAAATTCAATACATCGTTTGCTGTTTTCTTAAATTCATATTAAAAACCAAGCTGTTTAACAATTAGGCTTTTATAACTTTCGAGTAGTTTATCATCATCTTTTTTGCAATGGGTAATTTGACCGTTACAATTTTTTCTCATCAATGAATTGGCTTTGTAGAAAGGGTCGTTATTTAATTTTGCCATATCAAGAATGAGTCCAGGAATAAAAGTTATGTCAAGTTCTGGATAGTTTAAATCATTCCTAATATCAAAATTTGCATTCACATTATAAAAGGTTTTGAAATAATCCTTAATATCTCGAGTAAATCTAAGTTGGGTTGAGAATCCTTCGAAAGATGGTAAGTGATCACCAAAATTTACAATTATAGTTTTCTTTTTCCGTTTCATTAATTTTTCAATTAGATCCATTTGGTCTTCGTTTGTTTTTGTCAGCCTTGAGATGTAATCATTAAGTTTTGAACATAGTTGATCGTTCATCGAACGGCTACAACCTATATTGTCTAAGAAAAAGCCTGAATGTGGTCCATGATTAAGCATTGTCGCTGCAAAGATATATTTGGGTTTTTCTGGGTTTCTATCAAGTGCATCGATTACCATATCTCCAATCATTTTGTCCGGTATATGACCCCAACTTTCCGGCTCAAACCCATATTCGTAGATGTCTGTAACCTCATGAGACCCTAGCTTTGTATAAGCATCTAGTGCTAAGGAGAAATTTTTATCAACCGGATATAGAACTTCAATTCTATACCCTAAAGATCTTAAGTGAGACATGATAGAATTTCTTGTATGTGGAACAAGAGTAATGAAGGGCATATAGCTTGGACCGGCAAATGACTTATGTGATATGCCAGTATTTATCTCATATTCACTGATCCAGGAGCTGCCACCAAACGTATTAACATTCAATATTCCGCTATATTTTGTGTATTTCCCTTTTTGAAAAAAAGCAAATTTTAGTGCGTCCGCAAAGTCGTAATCTAGTTTGCTAGGATCAAATACTGATTCGTTGAGGATGACCACTACATCAGGCATTTCATCTTGCTTTGTGATGATTGTATTTTTCTCTTTTTCTATTTTGTCTAGTATCAGGCTTTCGTCAATTTTGCCCGATTTGGGTTCAATATAAATGTCTTGAATGGTAAATACTATATCGGCGAAAGGGCCATATATTTTTCTAGGATAGTCTTTGCTTTCATTTTTTATTGATTCAATTGCTAAATGAAAATATGATTTTTTATCGAACGCGATCTCAAATAACTTGGAACTTAGCAAGATTGCTACGCCGAAAGATACCATTCGCAATGCATAAAAGTTTCTGCTTCCAAGCCGTTGTTTGTCAAGAAAAGTATCAAATTTATTCCAAAGCAGAATAAAATTAATCAATAAAAGTATAAATATTAAGTAAATTTCTTTAGTTGCATATTCATAAATAAGTCTTAGCAGACCATGGTTGATTAATAACTTAAGCATGAAAAAATCTGCTGCAGATATTTCTTGCATCAAGAATTGCCATTTTATCAGCTTTATATAATCAAACAAAACAGCCAATAGAAGGGTTGAAAAACCAGAGAAAAGAATGCGGTTAGTGATTAGTATTATTATTAGATAGACGTAAAGGGCTATTATTAAGTTTGCAAGCAGTAAGGTAGTATGAAATTTAGTTGTAAAACCAAGAAATAACACAAGAATACCAAACCATGTGGTTAAAGAAAAATACAATTCTTTTAGAGATATTTTATGATCAACTATAGCGTCAATTATATTAAAAATTTTCTTCATCAATTATTGCTTATTATTGGTTTCCAATACAAGATAGACGAAAAATCGTTCCAATCAATATATTCACGATAAAAGACTTGCTTCTTTTAAAAAATTAGTGCATATTACGCGGTGAAGTCTAAGGGCGATTAGCTCAGCTGGTAGAGCATCTCGTTTACACCGAGACGGTCGGCAGTTCGAATCTGTCATCGCCCACCAATATATAGTCAAAAAATTTAATTTATACATTATTGAAATAAATATGAAAACAAACACAAAACAAATTGCATTCGTAGTAATAGGGCTGCTAATCGTAACTGCTGTATTTACTTTTTCAAAGCTAAATATGGCCTCGGCTGCTAAGACGGATGGTAAAAAATTTGATGATTGGATGGTTTCGTGTAAGCCAGCTGATGAGAAAACAAATACTCCAGAAATGTGTTTGTTAAATCAACAAGTTAATGTTACGCAGGAAGATAAGACGCAACAACCTATGGCTTTATATCAAATTGGTTATTTTGGCCCTCAAAAAGAATTAAAACTTATCCAGACTTTACCACTTGGAATAAGAATTGAAGCTGGTACTTCTATAATAAGTTCTAAAAAACTAATTGCTCCTGGCAAGTATACAACATGTATTGCAAGTGGATGCCAAGCAGTTGTTCCTCTTTCTGATGCTGATCTAAAAGCATTGCTTTCGAATTCTGAAAATGCAGTGGCGTTTATGAATCTTGAGGGTAAGCAGCTTACTTTACCGCTATCAATAAAAGGTCTTGAAGAAGGGTTAAATTACATTAAATAGATAAAATTTTGTTTTTAAGGGTTAGTTGTTTTTTTACCGTGTTATAGTAGGTAGGAATAACTGCCCTTATACTCTTTGATCGAAGCCTTTCTACTTAAAAACTAATTTCACGATTAACACGGTTCATCAATTCCTATCATTTTCTTGGTTGTTCTAGTTATTGTTGCGCTGTGCTAATTATACAGAATGCGCTCTAAATTAAGCTGCATTGCTATATATTTCTTTAGTTTGTGTCTAAGTTAAGTTATAATTACCCGAGGTTTGTCTTGATAGTGCTTTACTAACATCTATTTAGTGCTAGCTATAACACTTTGAAGTTTACAAAAACTTAGTGTTGATAAGTTCGTTTAAGTATTATAAAGCTGACTGTTATTTTATTTTTACATAATTTAACTATGAAAAGATTTTTTACCACATTATTGTTTATCCTGGCGCTTGGAAATATAGCGTATGCCCAGCCACTACCTTGGCAAATTGATTTTCAGGAAGCAGCTAGTCCTTTGATGAGAGAATTACACCACTTTCATAATTTCTTACTTATAATATCTACAGCTATTGTTTTATTTGTAATATTTCTTATTTGTTACGTAATATTCAGGTTTAATGCAAAATCTAATCCAATTCCAGCAAAGTTTACTCATAATATTGCTATCGAGGTGATTTGGACAGTTATACCGATAATAGTTTTAGTTGTGATTGCTATACCTTCTTTTAGACTTTTAAAAATGGCTGAACACACACCTCCTGCAGATATGACAATCAAGGTCGTTGGCTCTCAGTGGTTTTGGTCTTACTCTTATCCTGATCATGGAAATTTTGAATTTGATAGTTACATGATTCAAGATGCTGACCTGAAGCCTGGACAATTACGTCTCCTGGAAGTTGATAATAGGATTGTAGTTCCTGAAGGAGCGACTATAAAATTTTTAATTACGGCGTCAGATGTTTTGCATAGTTTTTCTGTTCCAGCTTTTGGCATCAAGATTGACGCGGTGCCAGGGAAAATTAATGAAACATGGGTCAAAGTTGAGAAAAAAGGCGTTTTTTATGGTCAATGTTCAGAGTTGTGTGGTGTTAAGCACGGTTTTATGCCTATAGCAGTTGAAGTTGTTAGCAAAGAAGCTTTTGATGCATGGATAAATAGTGCAAAGGTAAAATTCGCTAGCAATAGTCAAATAAGATTAGCGCACAATGGGACTAAATAATGGAAAAATATAATATGAATGATCATGGACATGATGATACACCTCGTGGTTTGAGAAGATGGCTAATGTCAACTAACCATAAAGATATTGGAACTATGTATATTATTTTCGCAATAATTGCTGGTTTGATTGGCGGATTATTTTCTGTATTATTTCGTTTGCAGCTTGCATATCCAGGGTCGAATTTCTTAGGCGGAGATCATCAATTTTATAATGTTTTGATTACTGCTCATGCATTAATCATGGTGTTTTTCATGATCATGCCAGCACTGTTTGGTGGATTTGGTAATTGGTTTGTTCCATTGCTGATTGGTGCGCCAGATATGGCTTTTCCAAGGATGAATAATATTAGTTTTTGGTTGTTAGTACCATCTTTTACTCTTTTGCTTTTATCCAGCTTAGTTGACGGTGGTGCTGGGACTGGATGGACTATTTATCCTCCCTTAAGTAATTTAAGCGGTCATCCAGGGGCTGCGGTGGACATGGCAATCTTTAGTTTACATCTTGCTGGTATGTCGTCAATTTTGGGATCGATAAATATCATAGTTACAGTTTTTAACATGCGTGCTCCTGGAATGGGATTGTTTAAAATGCCTTTATTTGTTTGGTCAATCTTAATCACAGCGTTTTTACTTGTGCTTGCATTACCGGTTTTGGCTGGTGCAATAACTATGTTGTTGACTGATCGTAATTTTGGTACGCATTTCTTTACTCCAGAGGGAGGTGGTGATCCTGTACTATTTCAGCACCTCTTTTGGTTCTTTGGTCATCCTGAGGTATATATTATAATTTTACCTGGTTTTGGGATTGTATCGCAGGTTATTTCGACATTCTCGCGTAAGCCTATATTTGGTTATACTGGAATGGTTTGTGCTATGGCAATTATTGGCCTTATTGGGTTTGTTGTTTGGGCGCATCATATGTTTACTGTAGGTCTGTCTTATAATGCTTTATTATATTTTACAGCAGGAACAATGGTTATAGCTGTTCCAACTGGTATTAAAATTTTTAGTTGGATTGCCACTATGTGGGGCGGATCGATTAGTTTTAAAACGCCTATGCTATTTTCTATAGGTTTTATTATTTTGTTTACATTTGGTGGTGTTACTGGAATTATTTTATCGAACTCAGCCCTAGACAGAGTTTTACATGATACTTATTATGTTGTTGCGCATTTTCACTACACAATGTCACTTGGAGCGCTGTTTACAGCCTTTGCTGGCTTTTACTATTGGTTTGGTAAAATGTCTGGTAAACAATATCCTGAATGGATGGGTAAAGTCCATTTTTGGGTAACATTTATTGGTGTAAACCTTACTTTCTTTCCACAACATTTCTTGGGTCTAGCTGGAATGCCAAGAAGAATACCAGATTACCCTGATGCTTTTGCTGGATGGAATTATATTTCAACTGTTGGATCATTAATTTCTATGGGAGCTGCGTTATTCTTTGTATTTATTGTATTTTATACATTAAAATTTGGTAAAAAATGCCCTGATAACCAATGGGGAGAAGGGGCTGATACTCTGGAGTGGACAGTGAGTTCACCTCCTCCATACCATACATTTTATAAGCAACCAGTTATAAAATAGTAATGAGTAAAGTTGTTGCTGGAAGAATACATATTGACTCATATGACCCTTCAGTAAAGGACTATCTAGCTCTTATGAAGCCACGAGTTATGTCTCTTGTGGTATTTACAGCCTTTTGTGGGTTATCACTTGCCCCAGGAAATATTCATCCTTTGATTGCAATATCTGCAATTTTATTCATAACAATTGGTGCTGGATCAGCTGCAGCAATTAACATGTGGTACGATCGTGATATAGATGCAATTATGAAGCGCACCCAAAAACGTCCAATTATAACAGGAGCTATAAATCCTGATGAAGCATTGTCATTTGGGATCGTAACTGGTGTTTTATCGGTGATTTTGATGGCTTTATGTGTGAATATCACATCGGCAATTTTACTTAGTATAACCATCTTATATTATGTATTTATTTATACAATCTGGCTTAAACGTTCTTCCATTCAAAATGTAGTCATTGGTGGTGCTGCGGGAGCATTGCCTCCAATGATCGGGTGGGCGGCAGTGAGTGGGGAGGTTTCTTGGCAGTCATTTACTTTATTTGCGATAATTTTTATGTGGACCCCACCTCATTCGTGGGCTTTAGCTTTGTTTAGAGTACAGGATTATCGAGATTGTGGTGTACCAATGATGCCGGTGATAAAGGGAGACCAATACACCAAAAAACAAATCTTTTTATATAGTGTTTTGATGGTGATTACCACTTTAGTGCCTTATCTGCTAGGTATGTCTAGCCAAATATACTTGGCACTAGCATTAATTTTAGGTGCAGGGTTTATATATTATACTATAAAATTATTTGTCGATGCTAATAACAAATATGCTAAGAAACTTTTTTGGTATTCTATTTTTTATCTGTTTGCTATTTTCTTAAGTTTATTAGTGTTTTAATTGAGATAAAATCTATTCTATAGTTTAGCTTTTAGTAAGCTACCCAACATTATCC
>NZ_JARJFB010000033.1:0-13384 GCF_034554655.1 Candidatus Megaera venefica | reverse complement strand
CTTCAGACACATCAAGATCTTGCTGCAAATATTCATAACCACAAAAATATTGCCAATAAATATTTTCCTTTAGCTCTTCCTCCGTAAACGAATCAGAACCGTTGTACATAGCTTGAAGCATTGATAGTGCTAGCATTACTCTATGATCTTTCTTATTTCTACCAAATTGCTTGATTTCAATGTTAGGCAATGCTCTGGCTTCAAGTTCAGACCAATTTACTAAATCCCTTAGTTTATATAACTTGTTTTTAGGATTTAGTTTTGTAGATAATTTCTCTTCAAATAACCTTTCTTGTTTTTGGAGAAAAGTAATATTTTCTATAGGCATAATTTTAAAATCCGTAAGCTTTATGCGGTAATTATACCATTTTCTTATGGATTTTGTAAGCTGTTTATGACATGAAACCCCTTGTTAATTCAGGCGGGGAGAGTTTTGACGGAGGGACTATATAACTATTGCTTCGCTCTCCTTTTAGCCAAGAGGGCGAGGCAGGTAAATTTCACCTTCCTAGAACATAAACAAACGTAAATAGGAAGAGCCAGACAACGTCAACAAAGTGCCAATACCAAGCGGCAAATTCAAAACCAAGATGGCCTTGTCCTCTTACGAAGTGTCCTTTTTTAGCTCTAAAGTAACACACAGCAAGGAAGACCGTTCCTAGCATAACATGCAAGCCATGAAAGCCTGTTGCTAGATAAAAATTTGCTGCATAAACACCATCGGTTAGCTTAAAGGCTGCATGGTGGTATTCATAAGCCTGAAGAATTGTAAAACTAATTCCCAGCAAAACTGTTATCCCAAGAGCAGTAACAGAGTTTTTTTGATCGTTATGAAGTACTGCATGATGAGCCCAAGTAACGGTGGTTCCAGACAATAATAATATTAAAGTATTTATAAAAGGAATATCCCAAGGATCAAAAGTTTTAATTCCTTCTGGAGGCCATGTTCCCTCAGCTACTACCCATGAACCTTCTAATATACCAGCTGGGAATAAGCTTGCGGAAAAGAAAGAAAAGAAAAATGCGAAGAAAAACATTATCTCTGATAAAATAAATAAGGACATACCTATCCGTAAACCAGTTCTAACTGGCTCTGTATGATGCTTACCTGATCTACCTTCTTTAATCACATCAGACCACCAATTCCAGGAGCAATAAGCTACTGAAATAGTTCCAAATCCTAAAACAAATTTGCCAATCGCGTAGTCGTGCATAAACATTACCATACCTAGTGTAAGTGCTAGTAATGAAAATGCGGTTGCTATTGGCCAATGACTGAGCGCAACTAGGTGAAAAGGATGTTCTTGATTTGATGCCATTATCTTTAGTGTTCTTACATTATTTTACATAATTATAAGCAATAATTAGCGTTATTGTCTATTATTTATTCACTTTTAGGCAATTAACTCAGGTTTGGTGTAACATTACATTTTCTGTGGCCTTTTGCCTGAAATTTGATTCGGTGTATTAGAGTGTAACTAATTTTAATCGTTATATTCCTTACTCTGCATCTCTTACTTTGTAAAAACTATAGGATAGGGTGATGGTATCTACATCATCCATTTCTGGGTCTTTATCAAGGTCTGAATCGATAAAGAAAGAAACGGGCATAAGCACTTTTTGGCCACTTTTAAGTAGTTGTTCTTCAAAGCAAAAACAATGTATTTTTACAAAATACTTACCTGCTTTCATTGGAGTTACGTTGTATACTGAGGTGCCGATAATATCTTTATCACTGACATTTTCGGACTCGTAAAATATTAGTGCAGTTTCGCCGGTAATAACGTCAGTCCTTCTTTGTTTGGGAATAAATTTCCATGGTAAGTCCTTGTCAACATTGGCGTCAAATTCAATGTTAATTTTGCGATGGCCTTTATTAATTTTTGAAAAAGCTTTGTCTCGTGTAGTGGTTCCACCAAAGCCAGTTGCTTTGCAAAAAAGGTTGTAAATTGGCACCGAAGCAAAGCTCAAGAGAAGCATGCTTAAAAATAGAGCGATGATCGAGAATGCTATGTTTTTATTTGATTTTTTGCTCATATAGTTTTTTAACTTGGCATTTAGTTAATCTGAGTTTGATATTAGAAGTGAATATTTTGGCAAAATATAGAATGAAAGTCTGTCATTTTGAACTTGATTCTGGACTCTCCTTACGTTGCCTGGTATCAGGAGCTCAAGCTCCGGTTAGTTGTATTCCCGTTCTAAGAAAGTTTGACCAAGATATACTTCACGTACTTCTGAACTACCAACTATTTCAGACGGTTTACCCTCCATCAATACTTTTCCATCATAAATAATATAAGCTCGATCAACAATGTCTAGAGTATCACGAACATTGTGATCCGTAATAAGGATACCAATATTACGATTTTTTAAATGCGAAACAAGTAATTTTATATCCTTGACTGCAATAGGATCAATACCAGCTAAAGGCTCATCTAAAAGAATGAATTTTGGATTAGCTGCAAGTGTTCTTGCTATTTCGAGTCTGCGCCTTTCGCCACCAGATAAAGTACTAGATGATTTATTTTTTAAGTGACTAATTGAGAATTCATCCATTAATTCTTCACACTTCGATTCTATTTCTTGTTTATTGTTTAAAGTTATTTCAAGTATAGCTATTATGTTATCTTTTACTGATAACCCTCTGAAAATCGAGGATTCTTGAGGTAGATAGCCTAAACCAAGTCTTGACCTTGAATACATGGGTAAGTTAGTAATATCTTGGTTGTTTAAAGATAACTCTCCTAAGTCCGCTTTAACCAAACCTATTATAATGCTGAATAACGTAGTTTTTCCGGCGCCATTTGGACCAAAAAGCCCAACTACTTCCCCCTGATAAAGGGAGCAATTAATATCCCGTAAGACTGGTTTTCTATCATAAGATTTTGATAGATTTTTTACTACAAGCTTATTTTGCATTGGATTTTGATTCTATAGATTTCAGTTTAGCAGAATATACCATTTTATCAGTTACTAGTACATTATCATCTTTTTGCATCTGAACATTTCCAATTAAAGTAAGTTTTTTTGTTAAATTATCGAATTCACCGCTATCAGCAACAACAACATCAATAACACCATTTTTATAATTTTTAATAGCTTTGATTTTTGTTGGAAAGATAATTTTTACTATTTCACGTTTTGGCCCTAGGTCAGAATAGTAAATAATTAGCTTGTTTGTAGACACTGCTTGATCTTCAAAAAAAACTCTTACATTACCTTCAAAAGTAGCAGATAAGTCTTTTTTATTAAGCGTAAGATTATCTGAAGTGATTTGGATTTTATCATTTGCTTTTAAAGTAAGACTTACAAAAATTAGCAATAGAAAAATTAGGAATTTTGTCATTTCTAAAAATCATCTATGTCAAACACTGACTCTACGTTACCTTTGAATTTAATTGAATCAGAATAACCTTCTGATTCAAGTTTGTCAGCTTTAATATATGAATTGGAGAAGTCTACTATTACCGGAGTGTCGCTATTAATATTTTGTGTATTGATATTGAAATTTAATTGGCTTGATTTCAATTGTGCGCCATTGAAAATTATTAGTACATCGTCGGTAAGGACAACTTGCTTTGTTATTTCATCAAGGGCGGCATTTTTTGATTTTATAGTAATATCACCGTCGCTTGTAAGGTACTTACCTGATACAGTTTGAAGAATGTAGTTGTTGTTTTTATCTCTCATCATTGTATTAGCAAGTATTTTGTAGGGTGTCAAATTGTTACTAAAGCCCTCAAAAACCGGACTCTGTATACTTAATGAGTAATCTTTTGTAAGATACGGTTTTTTGTCATTAATCTCTTGTTGAGAGTTTGATGTATTTGGAGAATACATAATGGTAAAAAGAATTACTAGGAGCAAAAATATTCCAGAGCTAAGAAATACGTATTTAATAAATTTGATTTTATTTTGATGTCGTTTTAATTGATCCATGTAATCGCATTTTGTAATTTGAACTAGTAAACTTGGGTGTAGTGGATGGTGTATCAGTTCCAAATAACCATAAGGACTACATTCCGTCATGCCGCACCTGATATTCAGCATCTTCTTTTTTTACAGATCATCATGTCGAACTCGTTGGGCTTTGTATGCCTTGCGGCCTGACCACATTTTGTTGCATGAGATCCTGATATCTGCGTTCAGGATGACCAGAATTTTATTAGAGTATCAAGCAATTCCATGTCTTAGTATATCATGAATATGCACAATTCCTACCAATCTATTTCCATGAGTTACAGGAAGCGCAGTAATGGCTTTTTGATTCATGATAAATAGTGCCTGGGTTGCTAGTGTACTATCAGATATTGTTTTGGGATTACTTGTCATTACGTCCTTTGCGACCTTGCTAACTAAGTTTTCATTAATATGTCTGCGAAGGTCGCCGTCAGTAATTATTCCTATTATTTTATCATTATTATCTAGAACAATTGCGCATCCAAGGCATTTTTCGTTCATAGTGATTATTACGTCAGTAAATTTAGCGCTTTCTAGTACTATCGGTAAATTACCTTCTCCTTTCATTATATCTGCTACTTTTAATAAATTTGTTCCTATTTTCCCGCCGGGATGGAATATTTTAAAGTCTTCTTTTGTAAAACCCTTCGACTGATGAAGGGTAGTAACTAAAGCGTCTCCCAGTGATAATGTCATTAACGAAGAAGTGGTGGGAGCTGAAATAGATGAAGTTTCAGTTTGGATAGGTAAATTCAAGAGAAAGTCACTACTTTTACCAAGAGTAGAATCGGCGTTCATGGTCATTGCTGCAATCTTTATGTTAAATCGTTTGCAATAATTTATTGTATCAAATAATTCTTTAGTTTCTCCTGAGTTAGATAACATTATTACCATATCTATTTCAGTGATCATGCCTAGGTCTCCGTGACTTGCTTCTCCAGGATGGATATAAAATGCTGGGGTACCTGTGGAAGATAAACTGGCGGCAATTTTCCTAGCAATATATCCACTCTTACCCATTCCCATAAGCACGATACGTCCTTTAAAATTTAGTATGTGTTCAACTAGGGCAGCGAAATCTCTCGGGATATCTTGAGCCAAAATCTGTAAAGACTTTGATTGTTCTAGTATGCTATTTTTGGCTAAAGTGGTATAATCCATACTAGCTACCATATGAAAAAATATCTATATCATTCCATCCATTTAAGTCTAGTTCAACTCTAGTTGGTAAAAATTCAAACAATTTATGAGCAATTTTGTTTCTATTTAATTCAATTAGACGTTCGGTAAGTATTGCTCTAAGAGAATGAAGATAAACAACATCTTTTGCGGCGTATTCTTTTTGATCTTCGCTTAGTTCTTGCGCCCCCCAATAAGATGATTGTTGTTGTTTAGAAATAGTTACGCCGAGCAATTCGCGACACAGATCTTTTAAGCCGTGGTAATCAGTATATGTTCGTGTTAGTTTTGAAGCGATTTTTGTACAGAAAATATTTGCCAAATCTATTTCCAAGTATTTTTTGATTACTGCTAAGTCGAATCTGGCATAATGAAATATTTTACCTCTGTTTTCATCTAGAAGTAATTTCTTTAAATTAGGAGCGGCGTAGTTATTTTGTTCAAATTGAATTAAGTAAGAATCACCATCACCATTACTAATTTGTAATACACATAACCTATCTCTATGAAAGTTCAGCCCCATAGTTTCTGAATCAATCGCCAAATCTCCGGCCAAATGAAAATCATTAGGTAAATCATT
Source organism: Candidatus Megaera venefica (assembly GCF_034554655.1). NCBI lineage: Bacteria > Pseudomonadati > Pseudomonadota > Alphaproteobacteria > Rickettsiales > Rickettsiaceae > Candidatus Megaera > Candidatus Megaera venefica. Next base: position 7,665 of record NZ_JARJFB010000033.1, on the reverse strand, counting down.
TTTATAAACAACAACTCTCATAGCATTTTCTCCAGATTAATTGCTTTTAAGCGGGGTTTTAAATATTTTTTCTCCAGGTGCGGAAAATCCAAGCACGTTTCTAATTTTTTCGTCAAGCATATCCTTATCTATAGACTCATGACGTAATAATTTTGTTCTGTTTTCAATTTCTAATCTTTCTGCCCTTAAAAGTTCAAGTTTTTTGTGTGAACTGCTGAGTTCAGCTTGTAACTTAAAATAAGCTAATATACCTCTGCTACCATAAACGGAATGGAAGATAAAATACAATAGCATTAAAAGCATTAAGGCGTTAAAAGCTCTTTTCTTAGTAAAATTAAAACTGTTTGATGGTTTATCTATCATATAGATTTACTCAAACTCTATTAATCAAATATAAAGCAATTAGAGGGGCGGTTAGAATAATGCTATCGAATCTATCAAGTGCTCCCCCGTGGCCAGGTATAATTGTTCCAGTATCTTTGATTTTAAATTTTCTTTTTATTAAGGATACGCTTAAGTCGCTGATTTGAGCAATAACACCAATAACTAGGGCAAAAAAACTTAACGAAATATTTGATTTGTCTATCATGTATGGGAGAGTGTAACCTGAAATTAGCGTTAGGATATTAACACTAATTATTGCGCTTAAAACCCCAATTACCAGACCACTGATGGTTTTATTGGGACTAGTTTTCGGAGCTAGTTTAGGGCCTCCTATAAGTTTTCCACCAAACATCGCCATCACGTCAACACTCCAAACGATACAAAAAAATGTCATTAATAACCAACCAGTTTGATCAATGTATGAAATGAGTAATAAAGAAGCTATAGGAATAGGTATAGCTAGTAGTCCTATGAGATTATGATATATTGAGGTCTTGGTGATATTATACCATTCAAGAAGCATTAAGGTCGCAATGCTGTAAAGTGCAATATAAAATAACGGTCTTAGAAAAAAAATTGCCACAATAAAAAAGCATCCTAGCGCCAATCCGGAAAGGCAACGAATCAATAAATTTCTTTTATTCATAAGCTATAGTTTCTTAACTTGTAAGTAGGGACAGCCAATTTAGCGAGTCTCAGCTGTGTTCACCTGACCCAACCTAGGCTGTGCAGCCTCGCTCTAAAATTAACTATCCCTACTTCAAGTTAATTTACTATAATGTACGATTCCTATCTACCACCAAAATTTCTTTGACGTGTCGAGTAATTTTCTATGGATTTTTCTAAATCACTTACATCAAATTCTGGCCAAAATTTATCCAAAAAATATAATTCAGCGTAGGCTAGTTGCCACAACAAAAAGTTACTAATTCTATAGTCATTGCCAGTTCTGATTAAAAGGTCAACATCTGGCATCTCTGGATCATACAAGAAATTTCTAAAATTGTCTTCTGTAATTTTTGTTATCCCGGAGTCAATAGCTTTGGTAAAAGCATCTACTATTTCCGCTCTACTACCATAACTAAAAGCTATACAAACAGTAGCTTCTGAGTTGTTTTTAGTACTTTCAACAGCAGCTTTAATTTTTTGTTGAAGCGATGGAGCTAATTTTTCTAAATGACCAATCACTTTTAGTTTAATTCCATATTTGGTAAGGATTTTTGTTTCGTGCAAGACGTAGTGGCTTAAAAGATTAATTAGAATTGAAACCTCTTCGGCTGGTCTTTGCCAATTTTCAGATGAAAATGTATAGAGAGTAAGGTACTTTATTCCCAGTCTTGATAGGTGGGGCATTAGAGATTTGGCAACTTCTGCTCCTTTCTTGTGCCCGTCAGCTTTAGATTTTTCATGTAATTTTGCCCACCTGGCATTACCATCCATGATTATTGCTAAGTGATTCAAGTTTTGTTTCATAAGGTTACTTTTTTATTGGTAATTGAATTTGTACAAGTAGACCCTTGAGGCTCTTGCTTTCGCCAAGTGTGATTGTGCCATAATGACCACTTATTATCTCTTTTGTAATAGCTAGGCCTAGTCCTACACCAGCTGAATTATCTAAGGATCTTGATTTGTCAGCTCGATAAAATGGTTTAAACACTGATTTTCGTTCATCTTTCTTGATGCCCTTGCCGTTATCTTCAATGATGATTAGTGCTTCATCTTCGCTTGAAGACAGAGAAATTTTGACTTTCGATGAATGTTTGAAAGCGTTACCAACAAGATTAGCAATTGCGCGTTGAAAAGAGTGGGGTTTGATTAGGGTAATAACCTGATCAGGGCTGATATTTAGACTGATATTGTTTTCGGACCATTTTGTTTTGATATATGACGAAATCCAGTTATTAAGATTTATCGGTTTAAAATCTTCTCCACCTTCACCACGTGCGAAATCTAAATATGAATCAATCATATGCTGCATGCTGTCTATATCGTACTGCAGTTCTTCTTTCTCTTCGGACTCATTCATGAGTTCTACTTGTAGTTTCATACGTGTTAGAGGGGTTTTGAGGTCATGAGATATCATAGCTAACATCTGAGTGCGTTTTGCAGTTTGGCGTTCAATGCGATCTCTCATTTTTAAAAAAGCTAAACCCGCTTGCCTAATCTCTTTGGCACCAGATGGTTTATATTTATCAGTTTTTTCTCCTCTACCGTAACTTTCTGCCGTATCGGTAAGTTCAATAATTGATTTTATTTGGTTTTTTGAAAAAATTAGTGAAATTGAAAGTAGTAGGATAGTAAGAAAAATAATCCATAGTACAAAAATACTGGTTGTGGGATTTAAAATAGCTTTATAAGGCAGCTTAATCAACAAGGTCTGTGTTCCAATCTGGAGATATAAATGGACATTTCGTCCTTGATCAAGAACTATTACTCCTTCTTGTCCCAATTCTTCTTGTAGTAATTTTTTAAAAATCTCTAGCTCTTCTACGTACTTTCCTTGAGGATGGTCTGGTAGTTTTGAAGAAACAGAAGAATATTCAAGGTTCAAATAATTCCCCTGTTTGGGTATTTTTTTGCTATTAAGATTGCGAATAAGTTCTGAGATTTCAGTTGCTATTAGGTAGCTTGTATTTTGAGAAACGTTGTACCAGTGCCTTTTATAAAACAAATATACTGCAAGGAGTTGACTGATTAATACTGGCACAATGATAATTAGCATGAACCGGGTCAGCAAACTTTTAGGGAATAAATTTTTATGTATAGAATTAAGTATAGAGAACATACCCTTTATTTCTTATGGTTTTAAGGAATTTGGGATTTTTTGGATCTGGCTCAATCTTATTTCTGAGTCTAACGATCTGAACGTCTACAGATCTTAGGTTTAACCCACCGAGTTTGCTAGATAATTCTTCTCTCGAAATTACTTTGTTTTCAGATTCGATTAAGGTATCAAGGAGCTTTTCTTCAGCGGAGCTAAGCTTAATATCAGTACCATTTTGTATTAATACTTTAGTTATTAGATTATAAGTATTATTGCCAAATCTAATAACTTCTTGTTCCTTTTTAAATCTTTTATGAGAATTAATTAAGTTATTAATTCTAAGTAGCAATTCTCTTGGTTCAAAAGGTTTTGTAACATAGTCACTAGCTCCAGATTCCAGCCCTCTAATTTTATCTTCTGGCTCAGAAAGAGCGGTCAACATTACCACGGGCATCAATATACCGCTGGATCTTATTCTTTGGGCAAAATCGATTCCTGTAATTTCTGGCATCATGACATCTAGGATAATTAAGTCGTATATAAAACTTGATAGCAGTTTTGATGCTTCGGTTGCAGACGCACTTGTGGAAACTAAAAAATCATTTTGAGTAAGAAATTTCTTCAAAAGTTTTAGTATTCTGTTATCATCGTCTACTATTAGAATGTGTGGTTTTTTATCCATTTGTACTAATTGCTAACAGGGTTTAGATCAGTTGTAGCTTTCTCCAACATATTCTGCATCAATGAAAAACTAGTGCTCTGTGCTCGCGTGTATGCATAAGCTAAGTGAGCCGAAACTTTTGAAATTAAAGCACTAGTAGAATACATGGGTTTTGCTATACTAGGATTAATATAATCTTATTTAAGGAAATTGACTATAATATTTTGAAGGAATTTATGAATTTTAAATTATCAAATAAAATGTCCGATTATATTTGGATAAACGGTGAAATTGTGCCTTGGGAAGAAGCCTATGTTCATGTTCTTACACACAGTTTACATTATGCCGGGGCAGTATATGAAGGAGAGCGTGCTTACAATGGTAAGATTTTTAAATTGATGGAGCATACAAATAGATTACTCCGTTCAGCAGAATCGATGCATTTAAAAGTAAATTTTTCGGCCAATGAGATTAATCAAGCCACTCAGGAAGTGCTTCGCTTGAATAATCTAAAAGATGCCTACGTGCGGCCGCTTATTTGGCGAGGTGCAGAAACACTAGGCGCCTATAATCCAATTTTAAAATGTAATATACTTGTATTAGCTATGGAATCGAACCCAGCCTTTAAAAGTGGCATGAGGTTATATGTTACGCCATGGCGTAAGGTAGGAGTGGAATCAATGCCACCTCAATGTAAATCATCCGCCCATTACGCGATGATGACAGTATCTCAGAAACTCGCGCAAGATTTGGGTTACGACGATGCTTTAATATTGGATCAATATGATGATATTGCTGAGAGTTCTACAACTAACATCTTTTTTGGTAAAGAAGGTTTGATTGTTACGCCGATAGCTGATCGTTTCCTTGATGGAATAACGCGCCAAACTGTTATAGAAATTGCTAGAAACATGGGTATAAAAGTTATAGAAGAGAGGTTGTTGTTGGAAAATATTGCACAATATGATTCTTGTTTTTTAACTGGTACTTCAGCTGAAGTAAGAGGAGTTTCCTCAATATCATATGATAATGGAAAGGTTGAATTTTCTAATAACAAATTAGTAGAAATGCTACAACAAGAGTATGCTAAAGTAGTAGGCAAAACATTATGATATTCAAGGGACTTTTAACAGCGCTTATTACTCCACTAGATACAAATGACAATATTGATTTTAGGGCGCTTGAATTTCTTGTAGAAAGACAAGTAGCTTCCGGAATTAATGGCTTGGTGATAGCTGGATCTACTGGCGAGGGGAGTAGCCTTTCTGATGAAGAATATTATGAGCTAATTAAAACAGTAATAGATTGTTCAAAAGGAAGAATACCTATAATCGCTGGTGTAGTTGGAGTTAGTACCGCATCTGTATGTGAAAAGGTATCTATCCTCTCGAATATGAATATAGAGGGCTTAATGTGTACTGCTCCGCATTATATTAGACCAGAACAAGAAGGATTATATCAACACTTCAAAGCAATAAATAATGCAAGCACATTGCCTATAATGATATATTTACATCCTGGTAGAACTGGCTGTGATATGTCAGACAGTACTATCTTAAAATTAGCTGCTCTTGATAAAATAGTAGCGTTGAAAGACTGTAGCAGTGATATTGAAAAGCCATTGAGACTTTTGCCGCGATTAAGTTCAACTTTTGTTTTTCTAGCTGGTGATGATAATAGATTTTTAGCTTACAGTGCTCATGGAGGAGTAGGGTGTGTATCAGTTATAGCAAATATTTTTCCAAAGCTTTGCAAAAAAATTGAAAGCTTGTGGAATTCTGGTGACCTTATTAAGGCAAGAGAACTACAACAACAATTAATGCCATTGATGACCGCTATTTTCTCTGAAAGCAATCCTATCGGTATAAAGTGTGCAGCTCATGACCTGAAGTTGTGTGGTGATAAAATTAGGCTACCACTTACAAAAGCCAGAGAAGACACAAGAAAAAAAATTAATGAGCTTATGTTAGATGTCATCGGTTTAGAGAAAGATGTCTGACAATTCATATAAGAAAGTAGTAGCCAAAAATAGGAGAGCCTCGTTTGATTACTCAATAGAAGAAAACATAGAAGCTGGTATTATGCTTACTGGAAGTGAGCTAAAATCCATCAGAGAAGGAAAGGTATCTCTGGCTGATTCTCATGCAGCGGAAGGCTCTGGTGAACTATATTTATATAATTGTCATATTGCAGAATACGAAAAAGCAAATCGTTTCAATCACGCCCCTCTGAGGCCAAGAAAATTATTGCTTCGTAAGAAAGAAATGCAAAAAATAATAGGTAAAATCAAATTAAAGGGTTACACTCTAATAGCGTTGTCTCTTTATTTTAACCATAAAAACAAAGTTAAGGTTGAACTTGGTTTAGCAAGAGGTAAAAAGCAATACGATAAGAGGCAATCAATTAAAGAAGATGACTGGAAAAGAGAGCAGGGAAGAATATTAAGAGACAAAAAATAAACTAGTAAACTATTAATAATGGCAACAAAAAAGGACTTAGAACAAAATATTGCAAGAAAGCTTAGCTATCTTAGCGAGGTGGATGCTAGCTTTGCAGTTGATTGTATTTTGGATCACATTAAGGGTGAACTTACAACTGGTAATAGAGTAGAGATAAGAGGTTTTGGTAGTCTTTCAGTAAGAAAAAGAAAGCATGCTGGTAAAGACGAAGAATATAATACGATCTATTATCGTATGTCAAAAAATGTTCAAGAAGATCTGAATAAATAATTCCATTTTCATAAAAATCATCTGATATAAGATACCGCTAATTTTGTTAAAAAATATGCTGTAATTGGTTTATGTCTTAGGGAGATATTGGATATAATTTTGGCTTTTCTTAAAACTTGTAAAACTAATTATTATGTTAAGATTAGATAATAGCTTTTATAATAGGCATGTAGTCGACGTTGCAAAAAACCTTTTGGGGAAAACTCTGGTTTTTGGAAAAGTAAAAGGTATTATAACCGAAACAGAGGCGTATCGTGGTGCTGACGATGAAGCTTCCCATGCTTTTAGCTGGACACCTAGATCTTCAATAATGTTTGGTCCTCCTGGATATAGCTATATTTATTTTATTTATGGTATGTATCATTGTTTGAATATTGTTACTGAAGAAAAAAATTCTCCTAGTGCTGTGCTTATACGTGGTTTAAAATTGCCCGATATTCATTTGAATGGACCAGGGAAAATATGTAAATATTTAGGAATAACAAGAGAGCATAATGGCATTAATCTGGTGACTGATAATAACTTTTATCTTACTGAAGGTATAATAAATTCTGCAACTTATACAAGTACTGCACGAATAGGTATAAAAAAAGCAATAGATAAACAATGGCGTTTTTTAATAAATTTTTGACATAGATTATTTGGATATAACTATTAGGTTCTAACTTGGCATGTTAACTAGTCCCTCCGTCAAAACTCTCCCCGCCTGAATTAACAAGGGGTTTCATGTCATAAACAGCTTACAAAATCCATAAGAAAATGGTATAATTACCGCATAAAGCTTACGGATTTTAAAATTATGCCTATAGAAAATATTACTTTTCTCCAAAAACAAGAAAGGTTATTTGAAGAGAAATTATCTACAAAACTAAATCCTAAAAACAAGTTATATAAACTAAGGGATTTAGTAAATTGGTCTGAACTTGAAGCCAGAGCATTGCCTAACATTGAAATCAAGCAATTTGGTAGAAATAAGAAAGATCATAGAGTAATGCTAGCACTATCAATGCTTCAAGCTATGTACAACGGTTCTGATTCGTTTACGGAGGAAGAGCTAAAGGAAAATATTTATTGGCAATATTTTTGTGGTTATGAATATTTGCAGCAAGATCTTGATGTGTCTGAAG
>NZ_JARJFB010000032.1:0-13423 GCF_034554655.1 Candidatus Megaera venefica | reverse complement strand
AAAAAATGAATGTGCGGTGATTTATTTTTGAAATTCTTGAAATTATATCAAAAATTTAGAGTTTTGACGGAGAGACTACTAACCTCATAGAGTGTAGCCTATATTTTCTTAAAAACTCTGCGGTATCACTGGAGTAATTAGTTGTGTTTGTAGCTAGTTCGCTATCGAAAATAAATTGTTCAGGTGCTAAGTTATATTTTTTGAAAAAACCAGCAAATTCAGATTTTGGTTTGTTACTAGTGACAAAAACTAGGGGTGCATAGCCCATTTTTAAAAGTTGAGTACCAGCGTACAACCTTTGCTCGTTTTCTCCAAATATCACGATTGAATCTGTCATATTTCGCTTATAATTTGATATATCAGATGTAGTTTTGGTAAAATAAAAAAAACCAAGACACCATAAAGTCATTATAAGGCTTATTAATAAACTTATTATTTTCATTAAAATAATTTTTCAAATTCTTTTTTCAACAAATAATCGAAATCGCTCATTGTTATTTCAATTCCAATATTAATTAATGAAGTTACTGGAAAATCATTTATTCCACAAGGAATTATGCCTGAATACCTACTAATATCTGTATTTAGATTGACTGCAATACCATGATAGGTTATCCATTTTTTAATCCTTACACCAATAGCGCCGATTTTTGCTGGAGCATTATCCAGATTAACCCATATACCGATTCTGCCATCAATTGTATAAGCATTAACATCAAGTTTGTCTAGTGTGTTAATGATCCATTGTTCTAGAAGACTTATGTATAGCTTTAGATCTGGTGATCTATTTTTACCTGCTAAATTTAGGATAGGATATATCACTCGTTGGCCTGGGCCGTGGTAGGTAAATTTACCTCCTCTTCCTGTATAAATAACAGGAATGTTGTTACTATCAGACAATAGCTCGTCATCTTTATAACTGGTGCCTGCAGTATATACATCTTGATGTTCAAGTAAGAACACTGCCTCTTTTTTTTTGTTTAGAATCACATCATTGGTGCGTTGCTGCATTAAATCTAATCCAGTGTTATAATCAATCAACCCAGGCAAAGATATCCAGTCTATGTGTTGCATTATTTTCGACCAAATAATTTTTCTATATCCTTAAGTTTAAGTTCGACATAAGTTTGTCTACCATGATTACATTGACCAGAAAATGGTGTATTTTCCATAAGGCGAAGCAACCCATTCATTTCTTCAGCATTTAAAACTCTACCAGCTCTGATTGCATAGTGACAAGCATATGTTTCAGTTATGTGCTCAATTAACTCGCTAAGAGCAATGTGTTCGCCCATAGATTGTAGGTGATCAGCGAGATCATGGACTAGTTGGTTAATGTTAATATCTCCAACTAAGCTAGGTATTTCAGAAACAATTATTGAATTTTCACCAAATTTTTCAATAGTTAAGCCTAGATCAGCCAACAGTAACTTGTGTTCATTTAATAATTCTGCCCTTTGGGTGTCTGGTAATTCAATAATAGATGGTATTAATAATCTTTGTTTAATCAAACCATTCTTCTCAATCTGTTCTTTGATTTTTTCATAACCTATTCGTTCATGAGCTGCGTGCTGATCTATAATGATTATACTATCAGGCGTTTGAGATATTATATATGTTCCGTGAAGCTGAGTTTTGGCTGCTCCCAAGGGAAAATCTGTATCTTTTTCTAACGATGGCGCTTCAACGTTTGATTGAGGTGTAGTTTTTATAAGTAAATTGGTATTACTAACTGCGTAATCAAGGCGTGCAGATATAGGTAAATTTTGTGTATGGCTTGTTGGTAGTTGGAATTTCCCTTGATTATTAGCACTTTTTTCATTGAAGCTTTGGGAAGATAGCGAAGTGGGGCGCATGTAATTTAATGCAGCACTTGATGCTATATTAGATACCTGGTTACTACTGCGTGCTAGAGCGTCTTTGACAGCGCTAATTACAAGGCTACGTATTAAATTAGGATCATGGAACCTCACTTCGCTTTTTGCTGGGTGCACGTTTACATCAACGAAGTGGGGATTGAGTTTAATAAACAAAACTGATACTGGGTGACGATCTCTTGCTAAATAATCTTGGTAAGATACTTTTAAAGCGATATTAAGTATCTTATCTTTTACCGGCCGATTATTGATAAAAAGGAATTGGTCATCAGAGGCTGCACGGTTATAGGTTGGTATAGAAGAGTAACCATATATTTCAACATCATCCCTAAAGAGAGAAACCTCAGTTGCATTTTCGGTAAATTCTTTACCTAATATCTCTTCAATTCTATCTTTTATGGTATTTGGATGTTCCCGGCTTTTAACGTTTATAATTTCTCGACCGTCATGAGAAAGCGTAAATGATATAGCAGGGTGGGCTAGTGCTATTTTTTTCACCACAAGAACTATCGAAGCGAGCTCAGTTTTGTCTGATCTTAAAAATTTTAACCTAGCAGGAGTTGCGAAAAATAAATCACGAACTTCTATAATCGTTCCTTCATTAATATTTGCAAGTATTGTTGGTTCGATTGTGCCACCAATAATGCTTAAAGAATAAGACGAACTATTTTCACGTTTTTTAGAAGTAATTTTAAATTTACTGATAGCTCCAATTGAAGGCAAAGCTTCGCCGCGAAATCCAAAGCTATTTATATTTAATAAATCGTCTTCATCAAGTTTAGACGTAGCATGGCGTAAGACGGCTAGTTCTAGGTCATCTTTAGTCATGCCAAAACCGTTATCTTTTATAACAATGAGGTTTTTCCCCGAGCACTCTAAAGTAATGCTTATTTTTGTAGCGCCAGCATCAATAGCATTTTCTACAAGTTCTTTAACTACTGAAGATGGTCTTTCAATGACCTCACCGGCAGATATTTTATTTATAGTGCTATTTGAAAGTATTTTAATCACTATTCTTACTTTGAGTTATGTTTACTATTCTTTTGTTTAAGTAATGTAGGGACAAGAATATCATTATTATTGTACAAATAAAATAAACAATTGGTAACCATATAATATTAGTTTTATGGTAGATAAAAGTCGATAAAAATGCAGTAGGCGCTGATATTAGAACAGACCCTATAGCATGACTTAGAGAGAATAGTCGATATCTTATAGCTTCTGGTATTGATTGTTTAAAAATCGCTGCAGCAGGCATTGTTACAAAAGGCATCAATGTTGCAATGCCAATAAAAACCCATTCGTTTAGTATCCTGTTATTTAGATATAAACATAATAAAATTGAACAAGTAAGTACTGCGAATACTGCAAATTTTGCTACAATATACGGACCTAATTTGTCTGCTATATACCCACCTACAACACTAAATATCATATAAGCAACGATTGCTAGTGAGATAATTTTTTGCATAGACGAGCGCTCAATTGTACCAATAATTTCAAAATTATAAGTTCCAAAGAACACTATTAGAAATTGATTCGTGCTACCTATGCTTCCAGCAAGAACTATGCATAGCAAAAATAATTCCCAATTAGTTCTAATAATCTTGGTTAATGATAAGTTCTGAAATTCGGAAAAACCATCTGTTTCATGCATTTGCTTATGATCAGAAAAATTAGTGATTTTCATAGCAAGTAAAGCTAGAATGCCTAAGACGCCTCCAACCAGAAAAGCAAATTTCCAGCTATAGCTGGGCAAATAATTTCGTGTAAAAAACCAGGCTGATAATGACGCGGTAAGTGACCCAGCTTGTGTAAAAAGTGTAGTTATGCCAACGCCTAAGCACCTCTTTGATGCTGGTATGTGTTCGTAGATATAAATTCGTACGCCGTCAGAACCGGAAGTAACAAATGCACAAATTGACATTCTGCATAAAAGCAAAATAAAAGCTGATAAAATGCCTACTGATTCATAGGCGGGAGCAATAAAAAGTATAAATGAAGCTGCTGATGTTCCAAATAAACTGACCTTAAAACTATTTGATCGGCCCTTTAAATCACCAATCTTACCAAAAATTATAGACCCCAGAGGCTTTGCAATCATTGCAATTGCCATCAAAAAATATGTGTTGAGAAGCTGAGTAATTATCTCGTCAGATGGAAAGAAATGTGAAGCAATATTTGCGGCCATAAAACCAAATAAATGGTAATCGTAATATTGCACAAAGACAGTAAATACTGAAATTATAAAACTTTTCTTGTTCACAAGTATTAACCCGTTCAATTTAGAAAATTATATCATCACACAAGTTTATCGGGCATCATACCGTGTTTTACCCAATAATTTCTTTATATACCTTTATGCTGAACTTGGTTCAGCATCTCCTTCTATTTGCATGAGATCCTGGGCCGAAGGCATGCGAAGCCCAATAAATTCAGGATGACAGCTTTGTTGTCCTGATCTATCAACTTTATTTACTGTGACTTAGCCATGTTGCGATACAAAGGTTTTGCCGCAATATGGACATGCAACTCTACCAAGTTCTGGATTAATTTCAAGATATACTTTTGGATGGTCATATGGTGATTCTTTACCTTTGCAGGACACAGAGGTTGAATTTGTTTTTTCGATTTCAATAAGTTGCATCTTTTAATCTTTTTTATATTAGTAATGATAGGTTATTATACTTTATATAAGTTATTTTTAGAAAACAAAAATGGTTTTAGCGTATATGAAAGACAAAGTCGTTATAATTACAGGCTCAACAAGTGGTATTGGTTTAGGAATTGCTAAGAAATTTGCTAGCAGTGGAGCAAAGATTGTTATTAATGGCTTTGCCGAACTTAAACAAGTGAATGAAATAACTCAAGAGCTAAAATCTCTTGGGGCGAATGAGGTATTATTTGATGGAGCTAATCTATCAAAACCGGAAGAAATTGATTCTATGTTTAAAAATGTTATAAACCAGTTTCAAGCTGTTGATATTCTTGTTAACAACGCTGGGATTCAGTTTGTTTCTCCGATTGAGGACTTCCCTCCGGAAAAGTGGGAAGCGATAATGAGAGTAGATTTGATAGCATCATTTTATACTATTAAGAATGCTATACCACATATGAAAAAGAAAAAATGGGGCAGAATAATTAACATAGCATCAGCACATGCGTTAGTAGCCTCACCATTTAAATCGGCTTATGTTGCTGCAAAACATGGAATGTTAGGATTGACTAAAACGGTTGCCCTTGAAGTTGCAAAAGATAGTATTACTGTTAATGCAATATGCCCAGGATATGTTAAAACTCCTCTTGTGCTTGGGCAAGTAGCTGATACAGCGAAGGCTCGTGGTATGAGTGAGGAGGAGGTGATTGACAAAATTATTCTTGGCGCTCAAGCAACTAAAAAATTTGTTGAGATAGAAGAGGTGGCATCACTAGCGTATTATCTGTGTAGCAAGGAGGCTGCTTCGATAACAGGAACTTCGCTTTCAATGGATGGTGGTTGGACGTCGCAGTAGAGAAGCAAGTCAGTTTATCTAGAAAGAATTATCTTTACTTTAATGTATATTAATAATATTTTGTTAAACAGTCCCAATCTGGGAATTCTAGCGCATTCGATAAATTGATGATTAATATAAAAAAAACACTATTATTTCTGACATGTTTGTTGTTTGTGCAAGCTGCAAAAGCTGTATTGCCAATTAGAATTGAAACAAAAGCTTTTGGTAAGGACGTTATTTTTGTTTTTTATCATGATAAAGATCAAATAGTTGATTTAAAAGCGACGGGCAATAATGTTACTGCTTCAATAAATATTCCCTCTGAATTCAATCTAGTAAATCCAGGTAAATTTAATGAGTTTGCTAGTGGTATTAAATCGACTTCTAATAACCAGAAAATTAACTTTACTGTTAAAGAAGACCTTGTGTACCAAAGTGTTATTAATGGTGAAAAATTAGATGCCATTAAATTCAAAACAAACAAAGTAAAAGAAGAAGACCTATCGACTATAGGTGCTGCAAATAATGATCCTGGAGCAATAAAATATTCAAATAGTTCTGGAGAACATGTTCTGTCGTTTAACCTTGGTAATGAAGATAGTAAAGTTGCTGCTTTCTTTAGGGGTAAGTATATTTGGATTGTGTTTGACCAAAAGAAAGTGTTTTCGTTTAAAGAAGGAGGGGTATTTAGCAAATTTGAGTTAATTCCAAGCGATAAGGGTACAGTCATGCGTATGGCGGTTGATCCTAGTTTGCACCAGGCGAAAATAGATCAGATAGAATCTGGTTGGAATATTAGAGTTGGAAGTAAAGAAGATAAAAATTGGCGAGCTCAAAATATATTAACACCAGAGCCTTTAACGGGGCAAGATGGATTCCTTTTAAAAGGTAATTTTGCTAAGAATGAAATTATCACCTTTGAAGACCCAGAACTTGGCGATGTTATTAAAACTCTGCCCGTTATTACTGGAGGTAGTAGAGTTTCTGTGCAAAGAGACTCTATTGAGTACAGCCTATTAAGATCAATCCAAGGCATTGCGGTAGTGCTACTTAGTGATGAAGTGACAGTAGAAAAAAATCAAGATTCTTTAAAAGTAATCTCGAATACGGCTTTGTCTGAGGATCACGTAATTGATGCTAATTTATTTCCATCTCCCATAGATGAATTTATAAAAATGCCTTCTATTTTGCCTTATTTGGATAAAAATCTGAATATTTTGGATTTTAATCAACAAAAAAGTAGGTTAATTAGTGAAGCTGCGCAATCCAAAGATAATTCAGAAGCTTTTGTTAGAAACCTTGCTCTTGCTAGGTTCTATTTTATACATGAATGGTACCAAGAATCGCTTGATTCATTAAAAATAGCTAAGCAATATTCATCAAATGATTATGAAGCAAATTTGCAAGCTAGGTTTTTAATGGCCGTAAATTATACTATGATAGGAGAACATTCATCTGCGAAAGATGAATATGATAGCTTACTCACATACCATGATATCCAGAGAGTTTCTGAGATAAATATGTGGAGTAAATTTAATGAGTTTGCTCTCGGATCTAATCCAAGCTCAATTGGTCTTTTAGAGTTAATGCCTAAAACAATTAACCTGTATTCAGATGATAAATACTGGTCAATGGTTTTTGCTGAAATTGAACTAGCATTACTTTCAAATGATTTAAAGCTTTTAGAGAGAATCTTTAAAGAGGTGCGTAGCCCAGCTGAAGGGAGTCAATACTTCAACAGCTTAAAATATTATAAAGCAAGTTATTATAGAAAAAAAAATCAGCATAATTTAGCAAAGCAGTACTATCGAGAACTAATGGCGCAAGACTTAGACATGTTCAATAAGGTTCGTGCAGAATTTGATCTAGTCAAGCTTCAAGTAGAGGAAGAAGAAATCACGCCATCTCAAGCAGCAGAATCATTGGAGAAACTGAGGTTTAGTTGGCGTGGCGATCAACTAGAGTATCAAATTTTGTTACAATTGGCTTCCTATTACCGAGATTCAAGAGATATGCTGAATTCTTTAAGGACATTTCAGTACGCCCAGACTGCGTTTAGTAATAAAGTAAGTAATTTTTATATTACTTCGGAAATGGCGAGGATTTTTAATGAAGTGTTTCTTCCTGGTGGTTTAGGCGAAGAGATGGATGATTTTACTATAGTTGCCTTATTTTATGAATTTAAAGAACTGAACCCAATTGGTGAACAAGGAGATGACGTAATTATTAGTATTGCAAAAAGATTAGTAAAACTTGATTTGCTTGACAATGCATCTGAGCTTTTGCGTCATCAGATTACATATAGGCTACAAGGTGAGAAAAGAGTGACTAATGCGGATAACTTGGCTGTTATTTTAATGATGGATAAAAAGCCATCTGAAGCAATATTAGTCTTAGATGAGACGGATAAAGATAATGTTAATTTTAATGAACATCAGTATAGGGTTAGGTTGCGTGCTCAGGCTTTAATTACTCTCGAAAAGTATGATGATGCTTTATTGTATTTAAAGGACGATAACTCTGAAGACGGAGAAATTATTAGACGTGAAGCTCTATTCCAGGCAAAATATTGGAATAAATATGCTGATCAAATAATGCCAGATTTTGATGATTTAGTATCTCGAGTTGGAGATAATATGGATGTAGCGCAAGATATACTGCGCTTAGCAATTTCCTACTACATGATGAACGTTCATGATCAATTAGTTGTAATTTCCAATGCCATTGGAGATAAAAATGCTATTCTAAAAAATACTGTAGATCTTTTAATAGCAAGTTCTGGTTCAGTAGATTATAGGAATTTAGATCAGAGCCTTGATATAAATCAGATGAAGACTTTGCTTGATAAATATAAGAATCAATTTCTTAGTAAATAGTAGTATTGATACTAAGCTGATGATTTTTAGTCGTAAGGAAAAATAAGGTCGTTACGCTGGGCTTGTTAATTATCTAATGTGGTGAATAAATTAAGTGTTTTGTTGGCGGTGGTTATAAGTAGAAGCCTCGTAAGACTTAAGGATTGGGCTGAACGTAGATGTGTTTTTACATGCTTTTCAGTTGAGGATCTTGTATAAAGGAAAGTAAGATAACAGTCATACCGGATTTGATCCGGTATCTCATGCAGCGAAAGAGATGCTGAATCAAGTTCAGCATGACGAACATGCCTATCTTGAGAGACCAGATAGGTCCTTATGACGATTTTAAGTTTACCCTAAGCTTAACTCAAAGATACGTGAAACCCATCAAGTGCAAGATAATGCTATTATTTAAAAAAACAAAAATATGACCGGATTTTTTAGTAAATTAAAAGCTGCGCTTAGTAAAACTTCTAGTAAGATTGGAAGTGGTATTGAGCATTTATTCATTAAGAAGAAGTTGGATGATAGTGCTCTTGAAGAGCTTGAAGATTTACTATTATTTGCTGATATTGGAACTAGTGTATCAAGCTCAATTATTACCTCTCTTAGAAAACACAAGTTTGATAAGGAAGTAACCTCCGAAGAGATCAAAAATGATTTAAGTGGAATTATTGAAGAGATTTTAAGCCAGCAAGATCATAGCTTTAAACTAGAAGATGGTAAACTGAATATAGTATTAGTTTGTGGTGTTAACGGTAATGGGAAGACTACAACAATTGGTAAAATGGCAGCCAATAGTTTTGCTCAGGGGAAAAAAGTAGCCATAGCTGCTTGCGATACATTCAGAGCCGCTGCTGTTGAGCAGATTGAAAAATGGGCGCAAAGATCAGGAGCTATTTTATATAAAGGTGAGAGTAAGGCTGACCCAGCTAGTGTGGCACATATGGCTGTTACAGAGTCATTGAGTAATGGTACTGATATTTTATTTATTGATACAGCAGGTAGGCTTCATAATCACAAAAATTTGATGGAAGAGCTTGTGAAAATTATACGTGTGATTAAAAAAATAGATGAAGATGCTCCTCACCATTCTTTATTAGTTATTGATGGTACTACTGGCCAAAATGCTGCAATACAAGTTGAACAATTCAAGCTTATAACGAATATTTCTGGTTTAGTTATTACTAAGTTAGATGGAACTGCTAAGGCTGGCGCCGTTGTTGGTATAGTAAAGAGATTTGCTCTTCCAGTGCATTTTATAGGGTTCGGTGAATCGATAGACGATCTTAAGCAATTCTCGCCAAAAGACTTTTCAAGAGCGCTTGTTGGACTTGAGATGAATCAGTAGCTGCTAAGTTGACCCCAAGATATTTCAGGTAATGTTTACCTGAAATATCTTAATAAATTCAAGAGATAGAATTATTCAACGGAATGTGATTCTGCACCGGCGAGGTCAACATGATCATCACCAGTTAGTAGTTCGCTTATTTCTAGACCACCTGAACTTTTATGCCCTTCCTTAGCGTCTTCTATAAGTTTAGAAGGAACAACTTTTTTTAACGTAATAAGCCCGCCAAGTGCTTCTGCACCACCTCTACCTAATATTTCAGATGTTTTGTTTGGTAAGCCAGTACGTGTCGCACTAAACTGGCTACTTGCAAAATCTGTATCTATGTCTTCTATGTGTATCTTTTGTTCTCTTGTATGTATTTTACTACCGTCAGTTTTTTCTTCATCAGTTGATTTGTTGAATATATCCACGCTGGTCTTGTCGTCGCTCATTGCTACTGATGACTTCTTAACATGTACAAGAGTGGCTATTGAAGTTGCTCCAGAAATAAGTGATATTACTCCAGCTACAATAGCTATAACTAATATTTCTACACCCATAAGATACCTCTGATTTGATTACTTTATCATCATACTAATTAAGGAGAATTTATTTACATACCCCTTAACTACTATCAAACCATTAATAAATTAATAATGCATTAATTTATTAGAATTAAATAATAATAAAGATTTTTACTATTAGGTAAAGCTTAATATAGGGCTGAATAATTATGGGTAACTTAAGTTCTAGCTAGAGAGATTACTTATACAAGTTGGTTATAGGAAACCTTCTTTCTTTTTCAAAATTTCTTTTAGAGATCTTAACCCCTGGGGCTGATTGTTTTCTTTTGAATTCTGCTTTTCTAACCATTTTTACGATGCGTTGTACTAGTTCCGAGTCGTATTTTTTTGAAAGCTCATATTGATCCAAGTTATTTTCGATATGGTCTTCAATAATTCTATCTAATATTGGATACTCTGGTAGAGAATCTGAATCTTTTTGGCCTGGAGCAAGTTCTGCAGTCGGAGCTTTTGTGATTACTCGCTGTGGTATAACGTTCATCGTTTTATTGATATGTCTGACCAGTTCATAAAGCTCTGTCTTATAGATATCTTTAATTGGGTTGAAAGCCCCGTTCATGTCTCCATATATTGTGGCATATCCTGTCGCGTATTCAGATTTATTTCCGGTTGTAATTAAGAGGGAACCTGTTTCATTAGCTTTGGCCATGAGGATTGTTCCTCTAATCCTTGATTGCAAGTTTTGAAAAGTAATCGAGCTTTCCTTTATTGGAATATCTTTATCTAGGGTTAATAAAAATGATTCAAAAATTTTACTTATATCAATTGATTTGAATATTATATTTAGGTTATTTGCGATATTTTCTGCATCTTCA
The DNA here is from genome assembly GCF_034554655.1 of Candidatus Megaera venefica. Lineage (NCBI taxonomy): Bacteria > Pseudomonadati > Pseudomonadota > Alphaproteobacteria > Rickettsiales > Rickettsiaceae > Candidatus Megaera > Candidatus Megaera venefica. The sequence continues at coordinate 2,465 of NZ_JARJFB010000032.1, read as the reverse complement.
ACACTCTCTTTAGAAGTGAATTTGGATGGTAACATGTAGGAGGTTACATTTTCCTTACCTAGAGCTTTTTGAGCAATAACGGCAACTAAGGCAGAGTCAATTCCTCCAGATAAGCCAAGAATAACTTTAGTAAAGCCGTTGCCAAGAACATAGTCACGCAAACCAAGTACCATAGCATAAAATATTTCATCATAGATATTTAAGTTTAAATCATAGGTTGTGGTGCAGCGAAACTTATTATCAACTATTTCTACAAGTTGTTGGTCTGTCTCAAAAGCTTTACCAATCACTTTTACTTCACCATCATAGCAAAATGATCTACCATCAAAAACAATACCATCATGACCTAAGGCTTGGTTACAGTAAATGATTGGTACTTGGGTCTCATTAAACCTTTGTTTTACAATATTTACTCTCTCTTGCATTTTACCTTTTTCATAAGGAGAGCCATTTGGTACAAGAAATAGCTCTGCCCCTTGTTCTTTTAAATTGTTACATACTTTGTTAAACCAAATGTCTTCACATATAGGAATGCCAATTTTTTTGTCATTAATTATAATGATTGATGGTATCCCGTTAGTAAAATATCTTTTTTCATCAAATATGCCATAATTTGGTAACTCGTGCTTATAGGTTAGTCCAATAACTTTGCCGTGTTTGGCAGCAATTACTCCATTATAAAGTAAGCCATTTTGTTCCAATATCGGAGTGGGAAGGAGCAAGCAGGTGTGTTCTGTTATAGAAATAAGCTTGGTCACCTTAATTTGTATATCTTCTAAAAAATTTTTCTGGGTAAACAGATCTTCTGCAAAATATCCAGAGATTGCTAATTCAGGAAATAAACATATATCAGCATTTAAATTTAAAGCGCTTTGGTAGTGCCTTAAAATGGAATTATAATTTTCTTCCAGATCGCCAACTTTAGGTTTTGTCTGGCAAACTAGTATTTTCATGTTACCCTTAAACTGGTGTTATGTACCACATAGTACAATATAGTTTGTTATTAGGTCTATATTTATCTTGAAGTAAGATAAATATTAAATATTCTTTAATTATTGGTTGATACAATTCAAGAAAATAAATGATTGAAACTGATGAAAAACCTATTACTAATCATATTTTTATCCTTGCTGACATCAACAGTGAGAGCGGATTCTGGTGATAACCTTTTATTCCCACTTGATTGTGAATTAGGGAAATCATGCTGGATTTCTAATCTTCCAAGACATCATTTACACGGTAAGCAGCTTGATTTTAGGTGCGGGCCAATTACATACGAATACAACGATGGAACGGATATTGCGCTTAAGGATATTAAGCAGATGCAAGAAGGAGTATCAGTTATTGCTCCTATTAGCGGTATTGTCGAATTTAAAAGAGATGGAGTCGCTGATATCAATGTAAAAAGCACTGATCGTAAATCACTAGAGGGTAGGGAGTGTGGCAATGAAGTTATAATCTCAAATGATGAAATGCAAGTACGGCTATGTCACCTTAAAAATAAATCTATTCATGTGAATGTTGGAGATAAAATAAATCTTGGCGATGTAGTGGGGGAGGTTGGTTTATCCGGTTTAACAGAGTATCCTCATTTGCATATGAGCCTTCACGATAAATCTGATACCTTAGTAAGAGAAATAGATCCTTTTTATGGTTCTCAACCTGATTGTGGTTTGCAGCCAGAGTCGCTTTGGTCAAATCCAGAGAATATGGAAAAACATGCAACAACTGGAATTGTCTATAATTATGGATTCGCATTCGAGAAGATTACCGCAGAAAGGGTTATGTCTGGAGACTATCTTCGTGCACAACCGGAATATCCCGAAGAATTTATTGCATTCGTTGAAATTTTTTCTGTAAATAAGGGGGATAAATTGACAATTTCAATTTTAGATAGTGGTAATAACATTTTTGCAAAAAGAGAGCATGAGTTTGGTAAGTATCAAGCTAGGTATTTTCTTTTTGCTAGCAAAAATCTTAGAGGAGAGAAATTGCGCGGGGAGTATCATTTAGTAATAAGTCCCTCCGTCAAAACTCTCCCCGCCTGAATTAACAAGGGGTTTCATGTCATAAACAGCTTACAAAATCCATAAGAAAATGGTATAATTACCGCATAAAGCTTACGGATTTTAAAATTATGCCTATAGAAAATATTACTTTTCTCCAAAAACAAGAAAGGTTATTTGAAGAGAAATTATCTACAAAACTAAATCCTAAAAACAAGTTATATAAACTAAGGGATTTAGTAAATTGGTCTGAACTTGAAGCCAGAGCATTGCCTAACATTGAAATCAAGCAATTTGGTAGAAATAAGAAAGATCATAGAGTAATGCTAGCACTATCAATGCTTCAAGCTATGTACAACGGTTCTGATTCGTTTACGGAGGAAGAGCTAAAGGAAAATATTTATTGGCAATATTTTTGTGGTTATGAATATTTGCAGCAAGATCTTGATGTGTCTGAAG